>JAAXVP010000298.1 GCA_013335435.1 Thiobacillus sp.
CTCGATATGGGATGAGGGTCAGGAAACGGTGTCGCGGCGCGCGCGCAGGGCGTCGGCAACGGTCGGATAGCGTAGTTCGGTGCGGAGTTCCCGCTTGATCCGCCCGTTTTTCAGGCGGCGGGATTCGGACATGAAAGACAGGGTCATGGCCGACAGGCGCTCCGCCAGTTCGGCCCGGGGCACCCGCGGCGGGCGCGGCAGGCCGACGGCATCGGCCACCAGATCGAAATACTCGCCCATCCTGAGCTGGCTGTCGTCGGTGGCGTTGTAGGCGCGGTTGGGCTTGCCGCGAAACAGGGCCAGGGCCAGCAGGCGCGCCAGATCGTCGGCATGAATGTGATTGGTAAAGACGTCGTCTTCGGCCACCAGCACCGGATCGCCCTTGTGCAGACGGGCCAGCGGCAGGCGCTCGGCCGAATCATAGATGCCCGGCGCCCGCAGCAGGCTGACCCGACACCCGGTACGACGGCCAAAACGGCGCAAATGCCCTTCGGCGGCCACACGCCGGCCAGCACGGGCCGAGTCGGGACGCAGCGGATGCGTTTCGTCCAGCCATGCGCCACCGCAATCGCCATACACGCCGGTGGTACTTATATAGATTAGCCGCCGTGGTAGACTCCCGCGACGCGTCAAAGCCGCCAGAAGGCGGCGGGTTCGCGGATCATCCCGGCCTTGCCCGGGCGGCGGCGCGCAGTGCAGCACGTAGTCCGCAATGCCGGCAAGACGATCCAGACTGGCAGGCTGGTCGAGATCGGCGAGGATCGGCGTTGCGCCCAATGCACGCAGGGCGGCACACTCTTCCGGACGGCGCACGACGGCGCGTACCCGGAAGCGCAGGGCCAGCCACGGAATGATCCGGCGCGCCACATCGCCACTCCCGACAATCAGCACTTGCTGCATTTTTCGACGTTTCATTTTTCGATTATCTCACGGCCACCCATCATGTCGTTCCAGGTCACCCTCCAACCCAGCGGCCTCCACTTTGCGGCCGCCCCCGACGAAACCATTCTCGAAGCCGCCCTCGCTGCCGGCCTGCTGCTTCCTTACAGTTGCCGCGACGGCGCCTGTGGCGTGTGCAAGAGCAAGGTGCTGGCGGGTGACGTGGATCCAGGCCGCTTCTCGGCCTCGACCCTCACCGACGCCGACCGCGAGCAGGGCATGGCCCTGCTGTGCTGCGCCCAGGCGCGCTCCGACGTCGAAGTGGAAGTACGCCAGGTGAGCCGGGTTGGCGACATTCCGGTCAAGAAGCTGCCCTGCCGGGTCCAGAAAGTGACGCGCCTCGGCGCCGATGTGATCGTCCTGGAGATCAAGCTGCCGGCCAGTGAGAAGTTCCAGTTCATCGCCGGCCAGTACATCGACTTTCTGCTCGCCGAGGGCAAGCGCCGCAGCTTCTCCATCGCCAACGCCCCCACCGCCAGCGACTTTCTCGAACTGCACATCCGCCTCGTGCCCGGCGGCCAATTCACCACCCACGTGTTCGAGAAGCTCAAGGAAAAAGACATCCTGCGCTTTGAAGGCCCGCTGGGCAGCTTCCGGCTGCACGAAGACTCCAGCAAACCCGTCGTGCTGCTGGCCGGCGGAACCGGCTTTGCGCCGATCAAGAGCATCGTCGAAAACGCCATCGCCACCGGGCAGACCCGCCCGATGACCCTGTACTGGGGCAGCCGCGACGTGGCCGGCCTGTATCAACTCGAACTCGCCCGCAGCTGGGAGGCGCGCCTGCCCGGCTTCCGTTTCGTACCGGTGCTGTCCGATGCGCCGGCCAGCGACAACTGGAACGGTCGCAGCGGCTTTGCGCACCAGGCCCTGATGACCGATCTGCCCGACCTGTCAGGCCACGAAGTCTATGCCTGCGGCTCACCGGCCATGATCGACGCCGCCCGCGAGGATCTCACCCAGCGCTGCAGCCTGCCGGTAGAAGCCTTCTTCGCCGACGCCTTCAGTTTCTCGAACGACGCCAAGGCCACCTGAGGCCTGCACCGGAAGCCTGCGCCCATGAGCAACACCGTCCTGATCACCCGCGAACCGGTCATCAACAAACAGCACAAGATCACCGCCAACCGGCTGATCGTGCATGCGGCATCCGTCGCCGCGGCCGTTCAGGCCCTGAGCAGTCTGGACGACGTGTGGCCGGCCACCCATCCGGTCTTCATCAGCCTCTACCGGCTGGTTCCCACCCCGGATCTGCTGGAGTGGATTGCGCCGGCCAATGCGATGGTCGAAATCCCCACCCAGTCCATCGCCCACCCGCTCACGCTGGCCCTGATCCCGCAGTTGCAGGCGGCCGGCATCAGCCTCAACCTGACCTGGTATCAAAACGACACGATTCTGCCGCCCAATATTCCCTGGCGCTTCGTGATCATCGACGCCAAGCGCCACTCGCTACCTGCCGACCCACCCGGGCTGGCCATCGCCTGGGGTCTTGGCAATGTGCCCGATTTTCGCAATGCGATCCTCGAGGGCTACGACGGCGCCTCCGGCTGGTTCTTCATGCGTGGCGTCAAGAGCGACGGCAAACTGGCCCCGTCCCATGCGCAAATCGTCCGGCTCCTCAACCTCGTGCGCCGCAACGCCGAGGTCAAGGAAATCGAGACCGTCCTCAAGCAGGACGTGGCCCTGTCCTACAAGCTGCTGCGCTACATCAACTCGGCCGGTTTCGAGCTGATGTGCGAGATCCAGTCCTTCCGCCATGCCGTCACCATCCTCGGCTACGAAAAGCTCAACAAGTGGCTGTCGGTCCTCCTCGTCTCGGCCAGCCGCGACCCCTCGGCCCCGGCCCTGATGCAGACCGCCATCGCCCGCGGACGCTTCATGGAAAAGATCGGCGCAGCCTTTTTCGACAAGGGAGAGCTGGACAACCTGTTCATCACCGGCGCCTTCTCCATGCTCCATCTGCTGCTCGGCGCCAGCCTGCAGTCGGCCCTCGAAGAGATGCACCTGCCGACCCCGATCGCCGACGCCCTACTGAGTGGCGACGGTGTCTATGCCCCTTTCCTCAAGCTGGCCTGCGCCCTCGAAGGCTTCGACGACAAAGACCTCGCCGCCCTCGCCCACGAACTCCACATCTCGCCCGAGCAGATCAACCGCGCCCACCTGGAAGCCCTCGCCTTCGCCGACAGCCTGCAGTTCAGTTGAGGCCGGACCTCACCGGGATGCAAACTCTGTACGCAGCCGCGAACTGAGTCACGCTCAAGCCTGCCGCACCTGGCTGCGGCGAACTTATGTCACAGTTGGCGCTTCCGGGGATACGTAGAATTCAAAGCACGAAATCTGCTAAATACGTGCTTTATTCATGCCAAATACCCGAATATTCAAATTGCGACGACCCGTTGCGGTTCCGACCTTGCGCCTGCCCTGCCTGCGCGAGACCGCCACCGCGCTCCTGCGGGCACTCTCTGTCGGGTCTGCATCGGCACAGGACATCGCACGCATCATCGTGCTCGACCCGGTGCTGGTCTTCGAGTTGCTGCTCACCGACCCCCTCGGCGACACTGAAGCGGCTTGCATCCTGGATGCCGTCACGCGCCGGCTAGAGGGCATCGACAGCGGCCTGCTCCAGGCCTGGGCCCTCAGGCACATCATCCAGCAGCCCCGACTCCGCGTCGGCGGACGCTCCCACCGCCACTACATCCTGCACAGCCAGTTCGTCGCCGAACTCGCTGAGCATCTCGCCCACGAAACCGGCTACCCGGATCCCGAACAGGCCTATGCCACCGGGCTCTTCCACGACCTCGGCCTGCTGTGGCTCGCCGAATACGCCGACGACTACCCGCAACTCCTCGCCGACACCACCGAAGAGCGCAACCTGACGCACACCGAGTGGGACCGCTATGGCCAGGATCACGCCGACCTGTCGGCCGACCTCGCCGCCCGCTGCGGCCTGCCTGCCGGCATCGCCGACGCCATCGCCCTGCATCACGCCGACCCGCAAGCCCTCGGCACGGCCCATCCGCTGGTCCGCCTTGCCGCCGCGGCGGAAGAGCTGGCCAGCTACCGCGGCAACCAGTCGGCGGCCAGCCTCGAAACCGCCAGCCAGCTGATCCAGCTGGAAGGCTCGATCATCGTCAGCCTCCTCGCCGACACCACCCGCAGTGTGCAGGCCAAGGCACGGACGCTCGGCATCCAGGCCGATCCGACCATGATGGCCCTGCCCTGGAATACCTCGACGGACGACGACGACACCAGTGAACTCATCGACAACGGCATTGCCCGGGCAGCCCTCAGCGCCTTCTCCCGCAGCGCCCTGATCGACGCCCCCACTGCGTGGCAGGATTTCAACCTGGCCTCC
>JAAXVP010000299.1 GCA_013335435.1 Thiobacillus sp.
GCATGAAGACGGGATCGGCCAGTTGCAGGGCGGTGACACCCCACCAGGCGGCGAACGGCACCAGGATGCCGACCAGGGCCAGCAGCCAGTAGCGTTGGCTGGAAATGGGTGCGCGGATGGCCCAGAAATCGGGGCCAGGCGGTTTCGACATGACGGCTCCTGTGACGGTTGAACAGTGGGGAGCGACGCGACTTCTCGTCCTCCCGGGCTTTTATCCCTCCGTGGAGCCCCAGGCTCGGCCGGGACCGGCGGCTCTCGGACCAGACACCCGTGAAGGCCGGAACCCTAGCCGCGCATTCGAGCGGCGATCGTGATCGCCCCCTTGGTCTTCTGAGTAGCAATCGTCATGCCACGATCCGGGCATGATTGCAGCGCCGGATCGGCCCGAAAACCGTGCCGCCGGCGCGATCCTGCACCATCGGCGCCATCCGGCGCACCGCCGTGGTGCCTAGGCCGGGCGGTCGCGCCAGGCCTGGAAGTGGGCGCGTTCGGTGGTCGCCATCCAGCGGTTGACCTGCCAGAGGTCCGCCACCGGCATGGCCGTGAACGGCAGTTCGTGCAGGTAGCCGTCGGGGCCGAACTCGGGGGTCAGGGTGGTGACGGCGTAGCCGCGTTCCCGTTGGCTACGCCACAGCGTTTCCCACAGGCGCTGGTGCGAGGCCAGCCAGCCGGCGTATTCGGGCGCGGCCGGGTGCGGCACCTGCGGGCCCTGGTCGTAGCCGACCCGGCAATGGATGTGGTGGGCGTGCCGGGCGACCAGGTCGATGGCCTCGGTCTCGTCGTCCAGTGCGCGCTCGCAGACCACGCACCAGTGGCTGAAGTCGCAGGTCAGGCGCAGTTCGGGCAGGCGGCGCAGGACCTCGACGGTGACCCAGGGGTTGAACAGGGTGCGGCTGCGGTGGGTCTCGAATACCAGGGTGTGGCCGGTCCGCTCGGCCATGGCCAGGGCGTCCTCGAAGAAGCGCAGGGAGACGTCGAGCGGCCAGGCGTCGCAGCCGCCGATGCAGGTGACGAAGCGCGGCACCAGGATGTCGGCCGCCGCCAGGGCCTGGCCGAGGTCGGCCAGGTGGCGCTCGGGCGGCGCCCGCCGCTCAGGCACGTACCAGCCGCCGGTATAGACCTCGCCGACGTAGGCGAGGCCCTGGTCGTGCAGCGCGGCGGCCAGTTCGCGCTGGCGCGCGGCCTCGACCGGCAGGGTCGCCTCCAGGCCGGCGAAACCGGCCTCAACGGCCTGGGCCGCCGCCTCGGCGTAGCTGCCGGCGTGGCCCCATAGGGTCTTGAACAGTTCCAGGCGCATCACTCGAACGGCCGGAAGCCCGCCGCCATCAGGGTGCGGTAGAAGGCGATGTCGTGGTTGGGCCAGAGCTGGGCGTCTTCCTCGTTGGCCAGGCGCTTGAGCTTGCGGATGCTTTCCAGGGCCTGGGCCTCGCGCTCCTGCCAGCACAGGCCGGGCGCGACCTCGTCGTCCAGGTTCTCGGTCAGGTCGGCGGCGTCGCCGCACAGGATCACCGGCGGACCCTTGGGCAGCTCGATCAGCAACGACATGTGGCCGGCGGTGTGGCCGGGGCTGGCGACGGCATGGACGCCGGGGGCGATCTCGTATTCGCCGTCATGGACCCGCCAGCGGTAGTCGCCGGCGAAGTCGTCGGTGAAGTAGGCGATGTCCTGGCCGGAGCGGGCGGCGTCGAGCTCGTCCTTCTGGACGTGGATGTCGGCACCGCAGACCTCGCACAGGCCGCCGGCATGGTCGAAGTGCAGGTGGCCGATGAACACCACGTCGACGTCCTCGGGTGCCAGGCCGAGCCGGGCCAGGTGGTTGGGCAGGCGGTCCGCCTCGCCCATCTCGGGCGGGCCGAACGGGAACACCTCGGGGTCGTAGTAGCGGTCGCGCCGGGCCGGGTCGGCGATCTTGCCGTAGTCGCAGCCGACGTCGTACAGGATGCGGCCGTTCCGGGTCTCGATCAGGTAGGCGAGGATGGGCGCCTCGATGGTCTCGCCGCGGCCGCGGTTGCGGGTCGACAGCGACTTGTCGTAGCGGTGGGTCGCGGTGAGCAGCGGCCATAGGCGCAATACCTGGGTCATGGTGCAGCCTCCTGGGCAAACAGGGAGATGATTTCATCGCTGGGCAGCACCCGTCCGAATATCCCGCCCTCGACGGCGACCATCGCCAGGGCGGCCCGGTGCAGGTCCGGGTCGGCGGAGGCGCAGGCATCGCCGGCCAGGATGCAGCGGTAGCCGCGGTCGACCGCCTCGCGCAGGGTGGAATGGACGCATACCTCGGTGGTGACGCCGGCAATGACCAGCCGCTCGATGCCGTGGGCGGCCAGGATGGAATCGAGGTCGGTGCCGTGGAAGGCGCCGTAGCCGGGCTTGTCCACCACCGGCTCGCCGGGTTCCGGGTAGAGCTCGGCGACGATGTCGTGGCCGGGTTCGCCGCGCACCAGCAGGCGCCCGAGCGGTCCGGCCGAGCCGATCTCGGCGCCGGCGGCCCGGCTGCGTTCCAGCTTGGCCGGCGGGCAGTCGGACAGGTCCGGCCGGTGGCCCTCGCGGGTATGCACCACCAGCATCCCGGCACGCCGGGCCGCGTCGAGCAGGCGGCGGATGGCCGGGATGGGCCGGCGCAGGGCGGCGACGTCAAGGCCGGCCGCGCCGGCATAGCCGCCCGGATCAAGGAAGTCGCGCTGCATGTCGATGACCAGGAGGGCGGTCTTCATGCCGGGGCCGCCTGCGCCTCGGTGCGCGCCTCCAGCACGGCCGCGGCGAGGATAAGCGTGCCGCCGACGGCCTCCTTGAGGCCGAGCGGCTCGCCGCCGATGAGCACCGCCGAGACCACGCCGACCACCAGTTCCGCCAAGAGCAGGATCGCCGCCTTGCCGGCCTCCAGGCGGGCGACGCCGTAGTAGGTGGCGAGGGTGCCGGGCAGCACCCAGAGCAGGCCGAGTGCGAGCAGCCAGCCGGCGGTGCCGGCGTCGATCAGCGGCGGCGCCTCGCCGGCCTGGACCATGAAGCCGGCCGAGAGCAGGGCGCAGCCGGCCAGGACCGCGACCGCGCGAACACCCTCGGGCAGGTCGTTGGCATGCCGGATGGCGACGTTGTTGAGGGCGAAGGCGACCCCCGAGGACAGGGCCAGCAGGTCGACGGCGCCGAGCGGTTCGGCGAACACCTGCGGCCCGCCCAGGGTGAAACCGAGGCCGGTCATGGCCAGGCCAAGCGCGGTCAGGCGCATCGGCGTGATCGGCTCGGCCAGGACCAGGCGCGCGGCGACGATGGTCCACACCGGCGCCAGGTAGAACAGCAGCATCACGCGCACCACGCTGCCGTAGGTGAGGGCGCTGGCGAAGGAGGCGTTGGCCCAGCCGCCGAGCAGGCCGATCAGCAGGAGCGGGGCCAGGCGGCGCTGCCAGGCGGCTCGGCTCATCCAGGCCCAGGGCAGCAGGACCAGGGCGGGCAGGCCGTAGGCGGCCATCTGGATGAAGCTGCCGTGCAGGCCGGCCCCGGCCAGGGCCTTGAGCGGCCACCAGAACAGGCCCCAGAGCAGGGCGCCGGCGAGCAGGACGGCCGCGGCCACGGTCACACCGCCGTGAGGAAGGAGACCGCCACCGCGCCCTTGAAGTCGGCCGGATTGCCGGCATCGACCACGCCGTAGTCGTCGGCCAGGACGCGGCCGACCCGGTGGTGGTGGAACGGCGCCAGCAGCCGGCGCATCGGGATCACCTGGGCGTCGTCGGCGCCGTACAGCTCGCGGTGCAGGGCCGGCAGCCGGTGCCAGGGCACGGCGGGTTTCTCGTGGTGGGCGTTGTGGTAGGGAAAGTTGAGCAGCAGCAGGTTGAGCCGGGGCCAGCGCGCGGAGACCAGGTTGGAATAGGTGTTGGCCTGCTCGTAGGCGGCGTCGCGCAGCCGGTCCTCGGGGATCTTGTCCTTGTCGAGGATCGCGTAGGCGTCGTAGGTGTGCTGGTAGCAGTCGGCGAAGCGCAGCACGGTGACCATGGCCAGGTAGGCGACGCCGTAGAGCGCGAGGGCGCGCGGCGCCAGCCAGGCCAGGCCGGCGAAGGCGGCGCCGCGGACCAGCAGGATGGCGAGCAGGCGCGGCCGGTCGGCGCGGCGTTCGCCGCGCACGAAGGGCAGGACGACCACCCAGGCGTGCATCAGGAGGTCGACCGCCGGGACATAGGCCCATTCGAGGCCGAGCACCAGGCGGCGGCGCCAGGCCGGACCGGCCGCGAGCCAGTCCTTGACGCTCAGGCTGATGACGTCGGCGCGGTCGACGTGGTGGC
>JAAXVP010000300.1 GCA_013335435.1 Thiobacillus sp.
GGGCCCGGCGCAGGCCAGACATACGTCAAAAAGACTGAGGGTAATGAAATATTTCTTGCTGATGATTTTGTTTATACCAATATTTATAAAAACGACCTTACCGAATGGCGCGAAAAACAGATTTTCTCGATAATCAGGTCAACGGTAAAGGAAATATCCTTTAAGATATGCAGCATGCCAAACCACTTATGCAGATGTTCAACACGGATGATCGAGTTAGCGTTCATAGGCGTGGGCAAGTCGTCGTTCCAGGACGCCATCCAGTTGGTGATGACCGGCGGCAAGCAGCACGTCAACGTCTTCAACTCCGCCCAGGACGAGTCCGGCGGCAGCCGCGCCGGCGGCAAGGTGCGACGCACCCTGGCCTCCTATGCGGTGGGCATGCGCGACAACCTGTGCGCCCGGCCGGGCGGCTCGCACACCTACGTGGCGGCCGTGTTCGCGCCCGAGGAAGGCGAAGCGGCCCAGGCCTTCACCGCCGTGGTGGCCATCGAGGCCGTGGTGTCGGGCAGCCTGGAGCACGGCCGCACGGCCCAGGTGGCGCGCCGGCTATTCTTCGTACTGCCGGGGCTGCGGCTTTCGGACGCCGACTTCCTGGCCCATCGTCAGGGCGCCTCCATCGACGCCATCAAGGTGGACGAGATCACAAACCGCCTGCGCCTCGCCTACCCGAAACAGGCCAAGGCGCCCACCGACCGCATCGAGGATTACCTGTGCCAGCTCTATGCCCAGTTCCGGGGCGGCAAGACGCTGGTGGGGCCGAAGGAGGCCGAGGACGCCGCCCGCGCCTTCGTCCAGTCCATCGCCCGCAAGACCGTCGGCTCGGTGGACGAACTGATCCGGGAACAGGTGCTGGCCGCGCCCGACCTGGACCGGCAGATCGACGACATCGCCTCGCTGATGCAGAACGTCCAGCGCCTGCGCAAGATCGCCGCCGACTTGCAGGCCAGCAAGGCGCGCCTGACGACGCTCAAGACCCATGCCGACACCTTCGTCGCCGCCTTCGAGGAGGCCATGGAGGCGGAACTGGGCGAGGCGGTCCGGCGGCAGCGCGACACCGAGGATAAACTGGCGGCCCTCGAAGACGCGAAACGCCAGGCCCAGCTCGACGAACAGCGGCAACTGGCCGCCTCGGAGCGCCATGGCAAGGCCCTGGAACGCGCCACCGGCCTGCTGGGCACGGCCCAGGGCCGTCTGAACGGCAACCCCATCGAGCTGGAGCGGCAGCGGCTGGATCAGGACATTGCCCGCCAGGCCGGCCAGCAGACCACCCAGGCGACGCAGATGCTGGTGGCGCTGGACCGACTGCGCACGGCCCTGGGCGAGATGCTGGCCTTGAGCCAACGTCCAAACCGGAGCGAATCCGCTTACCGGGCCGAGCTCGACCGGGTGGTGCTGGCGGTGGCGAAGATCGACCTGGCCGAGGCGCGGGCCGAGCTCGACGCCTTCGCCCGTGGCCTGCGCGCGGGCGAATTCAGCCTGGCCGCCCTGCCGCGCGAGCGGCTGGCCACCCTGGAAGCACGGTTGTTTCCCGTACTGGACGGCATCCAGTCGCCCGGCGGCCTGGCCGAGCAGGTCGCCATCGAGCAGGCGCGGCAAGGCAATCTCGCCGCTGTCCTCGCCAAGGAAATCGAAATACTGGACAAGGATCGCCAGGGCCTGGACGCGGGAGAGATCGACCTGCCCGATCCGGTCAGGGACGCGCTGGCCTACCTGAAGGCCAGGCATCCGGAGACCCGGCCGCGGGTCTTGTGCAACCTGGTCCAGCCCAGGGAGGGCACGCGCTGGCAAAACGCCATCGAAGGCCTGCTGGGCGGCAACCGTTTCCTCATCCTGGTGGAACCCGAATATGAGGCCCTGGCCATCCGCGCCGTGCGCCACGAGATGCCGAAGCGGCCCGGCCAGCGGGAAGACAGGAAGGCCTCGGTGGTGCAGGGCAGCCTGGCGCGGAAACATGCCGAGCACATGGCGCCCGCACCCGAGTCCATCCTGAACGAGTTGATCCTCGAAGACCCGACGGCCAAGTCCTATCTGCTCGCCAGCTACGGCCGCTACGTCAGGGTGCGCGACGCCGAGGCCCTGCGCGGCGTGGCCTCGGGCCTCACCGTGGACGGCATGGCCTCGGGCGGCTACAAGATGTTCACCGCCTGGGCCGAGGACGGCGACCTCGCCTTCGGCGCCGAGGCCCGGCGCAAGCGCGCCATCCATCTGGGCCGCGTGATCGAGGAAAAACGGCGCGCGTTGACTGCGGCCCAAGCCGAGGCGGCCGGCCTCCGAACCTGGGCCGAGCGCCTGCGCCGCTTGCCGTCGGCCACGCTGTTGCATGTCCTCGATCAGTTGGCCGAGACGAATCGCCAACTGAACAGCCTGCGGGCCGACCGGAACCATCTCGACGATGCCAGCCTGGCCGGCTTGCGGCGCCGGGTGGCGCGCGCCGAATTCCTCGTTAAAGGCCACATCGACCTGAAAGGGGCCGCGGATAACGCCAAAGGCGCGGCGAAAACCAAGATCCAGGAAACCTCCCTCAGGATCACGGAGACCGCCGGCGAACTGGATGACCGCCGGGCCGCCGTCCAGAGTGTCCACCAGCGGGTGGTGGAGATGCTGCGCCTGAACGGCCATTTCAATCCTGAGGCCCTGCGCCGCCGCGCCGAGGAGGCCGCCGCCAGCCAGACGCCCGACCAGTTCGAGAACCGCCGCCGCCGGCAGACCGGCCTGTACCGCGAACACCGCGAGGCCTTCGAACGCCATCTGGACGACCACAACCGCCTGGCCGCCAACCTGGACGAAAAGGTGGCCTACCAGCCCGTCGATACCACGGTGGCCGACATCGACTGGCGCGCCTACGGCGGCATCCCGGAGAGCCGCAAGCGCATCGCCCAGCTGCTCGGCCGGCTCGACAGCGTCTGGATCGTCGACAACGCCCGCCACCTTACGGAGGCCGAGCAGGGCTTCAACGCCACTTTCAGCACCCACTTTGCCCTGGCCGTGCGCACCGCCGTGGAGCAGGGTATCCAGCCCCTCAAGCGGCTCAACGACAAGCTCCGGCGCCTGGCCTTCGGCGAGGACCGCTTCGAGGTCGAATACGGCCAGATGGTCAAGGAATACAAGCCCTATTACGACCTGTTCCAGGAACTGAACCGCCTGGCCGAGACCCAGACCCCGGTGAACCTCTTCGGCGCGGCCGGCGGCGCGCTCTCGGAGGCGGGCGCCACGGCCCTGGCGGACATCCAGCGGCTGCTCCTCGACCCCAACCGGGAATTCGCCCTGCGCCGCCTGAAGGACATCGCCGACTACCGCAACTACCGCCACTACGACATCCGCAAGTACTCCGAGGACGGCCGCGAGGCGTCGCTCGCCCGCATGGCCACCTTCTCCGGCGGCGAGCTGATGACGCCGGCCTACCTGGTGCGGGCGGCGGTGCTGGCCCAGGCCTTCCGGCAGTTCGAGAAGACCCCGAGCCTGCGCCTGATGATGATCGACGAGGCCTTCGACAAGATGGACGAGGCCCGCACTGCGGCGGTCATGCGCTACCTGAACGAGACCCTGCACCTGCAACTGGTGGTGGCCATGCCCACCCGCGCCTCCGGTCCCTTGCTGGACCTGTTCTCCTTCGAACATCGGTTCTCGTTGATGCGGGTGGAGGGGCGGGTGGGCGAACTGGACAAGATCACCGAGGTGGACAGTTCCGTCCTCAAGACCGACCGCCTGCGCGAGCTGTGGGCGGAACGCCGGCAGGCGGTGCGGGCCGAGGCGGAACGGGAATTCCTGCTCCTGGAGGCGCGCCGGAAACTCGCGGCGGAAGCGGGCGGACCATGAGCGAGCTTGACTGGGCGCGCTCGCCGGTCCTCCTGGAACTGCTGAACGCCGTCCTGGACCGGGTGGAGGCGCAGCCCTTCGAGGACCGCCGCCGCGACCTGGTGTTTCCGATCTCGGCCCGGACCTGGCCGGCCTTCTTCGGCATCGACGCGCCGGCCGAGCGGGCCTACCAATGGCAACTGATCGAGCGCCTCGCCGCCCAGCCGGGCTTCGCCCTGAAGCTGGACGAACGCCGCATAGTCCGCGACCTGGACCTCATGGAACGGCGCCCCCGGCTGGCGGTCGGGGCCGAGGCCGAGACCTTCCTGCGCGCAGCCACCGGCCGCCGACTACTCTGTCGTCGCCACTTCCACTTCTCGACGACTTCGGAATCGGCGTCCCTGACTAAACTGATCGCAAGGTGAAATTGCAGAGCGAGTGCGGTATAATGGCGAAAACACTGCGGCGATGCGAG
>JAAXVP010000301.1 GCA_013335435.1 Thiobacillus sp.
CGGGCGAATCGCGCACCACCGAGGTCCAGGTCGCCCAGGAGATCCTGCAGACCATGGGCCTGCGCTCGTTCACCCCGATGGTGACCGCTTGTCCGGGCTGCGGCCGCACCACCTCGACCTTCTTCCAAGAACTGGCCGAGAAGATCCAGAACTGGCTGCGCAACCAGATGCCGGTCTGGCGCGGCCAGTACCCCGGCGTCGAGACCATGAACGTGGCGGTGATGGGCTGCGTGGTGAACGGTCCGGGCGAATCCAAACACGCCAACGTCGGCATCTCCCTGCCCGGCAGCAACGAAACCCCGGTGGCCCCGGTCTACGAGGACGGCGTCAAGACCGTCACCCTGAAAGGCGAACGCATCGCCGAGGAATTCCAGGCCATCGTCGAGGCCTATGTGAAACGAACGTATGGAGAGAGTGAAGGGTGAAGGGTAAAGGGTGAAGGGTGTCGTAGTTACCCTTCCCCCTTCCCCCTTCCCCCTTCCCCAATTGTTATGAGCGACAACCTCCGCGCCGTGCGCGGCATGAACGACATCCTGCCGGGCGAGATCGCCCTCTGGCAGCACTTCGAGGCGACCGTGCGCGCCTGGTTGGCCGGCTACGGCTACCAGGAGATGCGCACGCCCATCCTGGAACACACCGGCCTGTTCAAGCGCGCCATCGGCGAGGTCACCGACATCGTCGAGAAGGAGATGTATACCTTCGTCGACGAGCTGAACGGCGAATCGCTCACCCTGCGCCCGGAAGGCACCGCCTCGGCTGTGCGCGCAGTGGTCGAGCACAACATGCTGTTCGACGGCGGCAAGCGGCTCTGGTACCAGGGCCCGATGTTCCGCCACGAGCGGCCGCAGAAGGGCCGCTACCGCCAGTTCCACCAGGTCGGCATCGAGGCACTGGGCTTCGCCGGGCCGGACATGGACATCGAGCACCTGTTGATGACTGCCCGGCTCTGGCGGCAACTCGGCCTGGCCGGGTTCGTCCGCCTGGAGATCAACACCCTCGGCGGCGCCGAGTCGCGCGCCCGCCATCGCCAGAAGCTGATCGAATACTTCGAGGCCCGCAAGGACCAGCTCGACGAAGATGCCCAGCGCCGCCTGTACAGCAACCCGCTGCGCATCCTGGACACCAAGAATCCGGCCATGCAGGGGCTGGTCGAGGCGGCGCCCAAGCTGATCGACGAGCTCGACGAGGTCGCCCTGGCCCATTTCGAGGCGGTCAAGCAGGGCCTGGCTGCGGCCGGTATCGCCTACACGGTCAACCCGCGCCTGGTGCGCGGCCTCGACTACTACAACTACACCGTGTTCGAATGGGTGACCGACAAGCTCGGCGCCCAGGGCACGGTGTGCGCGGGCGGCCGCTACGACGGCCTGGTCGCCCAGTTGGGCGGCAAGCCGGCGCCGGCCTGCGGCTACGCCATGGGCGTGGAACGATTGCTGGCGCTGATGGCCGAGTCCGGGCAGAATCCGCCCGGCGCGGTGGCGGATGCCTATCTGGTCAACGTCGGCGAGGCCGCCTCGCGCTTCGCCATGACGGCGGCCGAGGCCCTGCGCGACGCCGGCCTCAAGGCCGTGCTGCACTGCGGCGGCGGCAGTTTCAAGTCACAGATGAAGAAGGCCGATGCCAGCGGCGCCCGTTACGCCGTGATCATCGGCGACGACGAGGCAGCGGCCGGTGAGGCCAGCGTCAAACCGTTGCGCGGCGAAGGCCAGCAGCAGCGGGTCAATCTGGCCGGTCTGGCCGCGATTATCAGCAAGGAATAGGTATGGCACTCGATCTCGAAGAACAGGAACAGCTGGACGAATTCAAGGCTTGGTGGAAACAGAACGGCACCTTCGTGGTCGCCGCCGTGGCCGTCTTCGTCATCGGCGTGTCGGGCTGGAAGGGCTGGCAGATCTGGTCGGCGAAACAGGCCGGCGAATCGATGGCCCTGTTCGAGCGCGCCATGCAGGCGGCCATGGCCAACGACACCAAGGCGGTCAAGGACGTGACCGGCCAGATCATGGAAGACTACGGCCGCTCCGGCTATGCCGTCCCGGCCGCCTGGCTGGCCGGCAAGGTCAATTTCTCCGCCGGCGACCTGAAGAGCGCCCAGGCCCAGTACCAATACGCCCTCGACCATGCCGGCGACAAGGGCCTGCAACAACTCGCCCGCCTGCGCCTGGCCACGGTGCAACTGGACCAGAAGGATTACGAGGGTGCCCTGAAGACCCTGGCCATCGAGCCCGATGCCGCCTTCGCGGCCCTGTTCGCCGACCGCAAGGGCGACATTCTTTCCCTCCAGGGCAAGGCCGCGGAGGCGCGCGCCGCCTACGGGCTGGCCTTGGAGAAACTCGATGCCAAGAGCCCGATGCGGGCCATGGTGGAAGCCAAACTGGACGGCCTGGGAGTCTGACATGAAGGTATTGCTGGCACTGTTGTTGGCGGCCGGAGTGGCCGGTTGCAGCACCACCAAGGACATGCTCGGCAATGTCGGCGGCTGGTTCGGCATGTCGGGCGGCGGCTCGGCCAAGGTCAAGCCGGCCGAGCTGACCGAGATCAAGGCCTCGGCGACCCTGGCCCGGGCCTGGGACGTCAGCGTGGGGGCCGGCAAGAACTACGTCTTCTCGCCCGCCAGCGACGGCCAGGCGATCTATGCCGCCGGCGCCGACGGCCATGTCGTCAAGCTGGACCTGGCCACCGGCAAGGAACTCTGGCGCGCCGAGGCCGGCCGCACCCTGTCGGCCGGGGTCGGCGTCGGTGCCGGCCTGGCCCTGGTCGGTACGCCCAAGGGTGAACTGCTGGCCTATCGCACCGACAACGGCAAGCTGGAGTGGACCGCCAACCTGTCCGGCGAGATCCTCACCACCCCGGTGGCGGCCTCGGGCCTGGTCGCCGCGCGCGGCAACGACGGCCGGACCTGGCTTTTCGATGCCGCCGACGGCAAGCAGCGCTGGGTCTACGGCCGCCAGTTGCCGGCCCTCATCCTGCGCATCCCCGGCGACCTGGTGCTGACCAGCCGCGCCCTGTTCGTCGGTCATCCGGGCGGCAAGCTGACCGCCCTGGCCCTGGGCAACGGCGCCCCGCTCTGGGAGGCCAACGTCGCCCTGCCCAAGGGCGTCACCGAGCTGGAGCGCATCGCCGACGTGTCTGGCGCGCTCGCCGCGGACGACCGCATGATCTGCGCGGCGGCCTACCAGGGCCGCTTCGGCTGCTTCGACCAACTGAACGGCAACCCGGTCTGGTTGCGCGACTTTTCCGGCCTCGGTGGCGTCGCCCTGGGCGAGCGCTTCCTGTTCGCGGCCGACGAGAATGCCGTCGTGCAGGGCTACGACAAGCTGCGCGGCGCCAGCCTGTGGAAACAGGAGGCCTTGCGCGACCGCGGCATCATCACGCCGCTGGTGCTCGGCAAGCAGGTCGCGGTGGCCGATTACCAAGGCGTGGTGCATCTGCTCAGCCTGGAGGAGGGCGCCCTGGTGGGCCGTGCCGGCACCGACGGCAGCCCGGTGGTCGGCCGCATGCTCGCCACCGGCAGCGGCCTCGTGGTGCAGACCGCCAACGGCGGCGTCTATGCGTTCAAGATTCAGTGACTGGAAAGGCGTGACAAAGTGACAAGTGACAAGATCCTGGGCGCGCACCCCGTCACTCGTCACTCGTTACTCATCACTGGAATCCAATGAAACCCACCATCGTCCTGGTCGGCCGACCCAACGTCGGCAAATCGACCCTGTTCAACCGCCTGACCAAGACCCGGGCGGCCCTGGTCCATGACCAGCCCGGCCTGACCCGCGACCGCCACTACGGCCACGGCCGGGTCGGCGGCAAGCCCTACCTGGTGGTCGATACCGGCGGTTTCGAGCCTGTGGTGGACAGCGGCATCCTGGCCGAGATGGCCAGGCAGACCCTCCAGGCAGTAGACGAGGGCGACGCCATCGTGTTCCTGGTCGACGGCCGCTCCGGCGCGACGCCGCAGGACAAGATCATCGCCGACCGCCTGCGCCGCACCGGCCGGCCGGTGTTCCTGGCCGTGAACAAGACCGAGGGCATGCCGTCCGCGGTCGCCGTGGCCGAGTTCCACGAACTCGGCCTGGGCCAGCCGTATTCCATCTCCAGCGCCCACGGCGAGGGCGTGCGCGAGTTGATGGAACTGGTCCTGGAGGCCTTCCCGGACGCCACCGAGGAGACCGGCCAGGACCATCCCAAGATCGCCATCGTCGGTCGGCCCAACGTCGGCAAGTCGACCCTGGTCAACACCCTGGTCGGCGAGGAGCGGGTCATCGCCTTCGACCAGCCCGGCA
>JAAXVP010000302.1 GCA_013335435.1 Thiobacillus sp.
GGCCATGCGCACCTGCGCCTCGGCGTCGCGCTTGGCCGACTCCAGGCGCGCTTCCGCCTCCAGGATGGCGGCCTGCTTGTCGCCCTCGGCCTTGGTCACCGTCGCCTTCCGTTCCCGTTCGGCGGCGGCCTGCAATTCCATCGACTTCTGCATGGTCGGCGACGGCGAGATGTCCTGGATCTCCACCGACTTCAGGGTCAGGCCCCAGTCGGACACGTCGTCGGAAATGGATTCCTTGAGCTTGGCCTTGATCTGGTCGCGGCTGGACAGGGCCTCGTCCAGGTCCATGGCGCCGATGATGGCGCGCAGGGTGGTCTGGATCAGGTTCATCACCGCGAGCTGGAAATTGGTGACGCCGTAGACCGCACTCTGGGTGTCGGTGACCTTGACGAAGGCGATGGCGTTGGTGACCAGGACGGCGTTGTCCTTGGTGATCACTTCCTGCTGGGGAATGTCGAGGATCAGGTCCTTGGTGGTGACCTTGTAGGCCAGGTTGTCGATGTAGGGGATCAGCACGTGCAGGCCGGGCATCAGGGTCTTCAGGTACTTGCCCAGGCGCTCGACCACCCATTCTTCGCCCTGGGGCACGATGCGGACGCCCTTCCAGAGGGTGACGAAGAGAAAAACGATCAGTACGACGGAAACGATCTCGCCACCCATGTCAGCCTCCCATCCTTTCTACTTTCAGTGTCTGGCCCAGGACATCCACCACCTTCACCTTCGCGCCGGCGGCGATCGGGTTGTCGGCCACCACCGGCCAACGGTCGGAACCGAGCACCGGGCGCTGGAACAGGATTTCACCCTGGCCCAATTCGGTCACCGGCCGGGTCAGCAGGCCGGCGATGCCGATCACGCCTTCCTTGGCCTGGCCTGCGCGGTTGCGGTCGGGCACCTTGAACCACTTGATCCAGACCCCCATCATCGCCAGCGAGGCGATCGCCCAGAGCACCAGTTGGGCCGCGAAGCCGGGCGTCGCGAACAGGGCGACGATACCGACCAGCAGGGCACCGAGGCCGAACCACATCAGGAAGAAGGTGGGCACGAGCATCTCCAGTGCCACCAGCACCATGCCCAGAACCATCCAATGCCACCAAGCCAGCTCCATGCCACGCCATCCAGGGAATCGGATCGGCTATTCTGCCACCACCTGCCGCCAAGCCAAAGCGGCATTGCCCGAAAGGCGCTGGCGATATGGTATTTTCTCGGCCGTCGTGCCGCACGGCACCCCCTAGATGAACATGGAGCCCGATTCGATGTACAACACCTTCAAACCGGAACAACCGCTCGGCCTGATGGATTTCGTCCGCGCCGCCAAGTCCTGCATCAAGGAAATCCAGCCACGCGAACTGCTGGAGAAGATGGCCAACAAGGAAGACATGCTGCTGATCGACGTGCGCGAGCACGGCGAGTTCGAGAACGGCCACATCAAGGGCGCCCACCTGGTGCCGCGCGGCATCCTGGAAGCTGCCGCCGACCCGGCCTACCCGAAGCACCTGCCCGAACTGGCCGCCGCGCGCGACCGCCAGGTCGTGGTCTACTGCGCCACCAGCGGCCGTTCCGCCATGGCCGCCGCGGTGATGCAGATGATGGGCTACAAGAACGTCATCAACCTGGATGGCGGCTACATGCGCTGGACCGCCGAAGGCATGCCGCAGGAACACGAAGCGACCTTCTAAAGGTCATTCCCGCGCAGGCGGGAATCCAGCTTGATCGACTGGGTCCCCGCCTACGCGGGGACGACGACATCAGTGTTTGGCCAGCGGAATCTTGCCGATCCGCGCCCGCCATTCCCTCGGTCCGGCCTCGTGCACCGAGTTGCCACGGGCGTCCACCGCCACCGTCACCGGCATGTCCGCCACCTCGAACTCGTACACCGCCTCCATGCCCAGTTCCGGGAAGGCCAGCACGCGGGCGCCCTTGACCGCCTTGGCGACCAGGTAGGCGGCACCGCCGACGGCGATGCAGTAGGCGGCGCCGTGGGCCTTGATCGAGGCCACCGTCTCGGGACCGCGTTCGGCCTTGCCGACCATGCCGAGCAGGCCCACCTCGTCCCCCAGCATCAGGTCGGTGAACCTATCCATGCGCGTCGCCGTGGTCGGGCCGGCCGGGCCGACCGCCTCGCCGGCGATCGGGTCGACCGGGCCGACGTAGTAGATGAAACGGTTGCGGAAATCGACCGGCAAGGACTCGCCGCGGGCCACCAGGTCGGCGATGCGCTTGTGCGCGGCGTCGCGGCCGGTGAGCAGCTTGCCGGACAGCAGCAGGGCATCGCCCGCCTGCCAGGTCGCGACATCCGCACGGGTCAAGCTGTCAAGGTTCACCCGGCGGGCCCCGGCCGGACCGTTCCAGGCGATCTCGGGCCATTCCGTCAGGGCGGGGGGCTCGAAGCGGGCCGGGCCGCTGCCATCGAGCATGAAATGCAGGTGCCGGGTCGCCGCGCAGTTCGGGATCATGGCCACCGGCAGCGAGGCGGCATGGGTCGGATAGTCGAGTATCTTGACGTCCAGCACCGTGGTCAGGCCGCCCAGGCCCTGGGCCCCGATGCCCAGGGCATTGGCCTTGTCGTACAGTTCCAGGCGCAGTTCTTCGATCCGGTTATTCGGGCCGCGGGCGATCAGATCCTGGATGTCGACCGGCTCCATCAGGGCCTCCTTGGCCATGAGCAGGGCCTTTTCCGGGGTGCCGCCGACGCCGATGCCGAGGATGCCGGGCGGGCACCAGCCGGCGCCCATCTCAGGCAGCCGTTCGAGCA
Source organism: Thiobacillus sp. (assembly GCA_013335435.1). GTDB lineage: Bacteria > Pseudomonadota > Gammaproteobacteria > Burkholderiales > Thiobacillaceae > Parasulfuritortus. The sequence continues at coordinate 2,753 of JAAXVP010000302.1, forward strand.
CCCAGTCGACCAGCGAGTCGGACGGATTGAGGACGGCGAACTGGGCCTTGTTTTCCGAACCGCCGCCCTTGGCCGCCAGACGCACATCCAACTTGTCGCCCGGCACCAGCTCGACATGCGCCACCGCCGGGGTGTTGTCCCTGGTGTTGCGGCGCGCGCCGGCCGGATCGGCCAGCACCGAGGCACGCAGGGGGTTGTCGGGGTTGCTGTAGGCCCGCCGCACGCCCTCGTCGATCATCTCTTGCAGGCTCAGGCCAGACTCGAAACGCACCGCCATGCCGACCTTCAGGAACACCACTGCCATGCCGGTATCCTGACAGATCGGCCGGTGGCCCTCGGCGGCCATCCGGGAATTGACCAGGATCTGGGCCAGGGCATCCTTGGCCGCCGGCGACTCCTCGCGGTCGTAGGCAGACTTCACGGCCCGCACGAAATCGAGCGGGTGGTAGTAGGAGATGAACTGGAAGGCGTCCGCGATGGACTGGATGAGGTCTTCCTGGCGTATGACGGTCATGGTCTTTCAATCGTTGAGGCCGGAGGCATAGTCTAACGCTCCGAATCCGCCCATGCTCTCCGCCAAATCGCAAACCGCATGCCATCAAACGTCATCTATCCATGTCAAAGCGCGCCGACGTTGGCATCGACCTTCAACCGGTAGGTACCTGGGGTGGCCTCGCGGCCGAGGATGCGCAGCAAGGGCGCCAGTTCCTGGCGGTGGGCCTCGGCCGGGCGTGCCGTGCCCTCGAAGGTGAACGGCCGCCCCGGCTGCCAGACGGTCCGGCCGGCCAGCGCCAGGGCCGACCCGCCCAGGCTGTCGAGTCGGCAGGCCAGGCCGGCATCCTCGCCGGTCAAGGACAGGTGGTAGCTGCCGAGCGGGCTCACGGCGGCCAGGCCGGAAGCGGCCTCGCGCCAGTCCAGGTCGGCCGTGCCGGCAAAACGTCCGCCGGCGTACTTGAAGCCATTCGACCTCAGGACCAGGCGACCGCTCAGGTCGGCCTCGCGCAGGGTCGGCGACAGGCTGCCCAGGAGTGCCGCGGGCAGTTCCAGGCGCGCCTCGTGCACTTCCACGCCGGTGCGGTCGAGCGAGGCCTCCAGGATGACCTCGCCGGTACGCGCCGACAGTACGCCGAGACGCAGGCGGCCATGTCGCAACTCCGCGGCGCGCAATTGCCAGCGGACCGGACTCAGGGTGACGGCGCTGCCGCGCGGCAGCACCGCCTGCAGGGTGCCGCTGCCGCGCCAGACCGTGCCGTCGGTCTCGCCCAGGCTGAGCACCCCACGGCTCGCCCGTTGCAGGGCGAGGTCGAGCCAGGTCGCCGGGGCCAGCCAGACCAGCCCGGCGCCCAATAGCAGGACCAGGCCGAGCAGACCGAGCAGGCGGAGCCAGGCCGTTCTCACCGGGGCCCGCCCAGGGTGGCCTCCAGGCTGGCCTGGCCGGGCTGGTCGGAGAGCGCAATCCGGCACGACTGCACACGC
>JAAXVP010000303.1 GCA_013335435.1 Thiobacillus sp.
CAGCTTTTCGCCAAAGGCGGTGGGCAGCGTGGACAGGCGCAGCTCGACTTCCTTGCCGCTGGTCACCCGCGTCTTGATGCGGCCGTCCTGGGGACGGCGCTTTTCCACCACGTCCATGCGCCCGAGGATCTTGATGCGGCTGGTCATCGCCGTCATCACGCTCATCGGCATCTGGTACACCTGATGCAGCACCCCGTCGATACGAAAGCGCACCAGCCCCATGTCGCGCCGCGGCTCGATGTGGATGTCGCTGGCGCGCTGCTCGAAGGCGTACTGCCACAACCAGTCGACGATATTGACGATGTGCCGGTCGTTGGCGTCGAACTGGCGATTGACCTGACCCAGCTCGACCAGTTGCTCGAAGGACGAAGCGCCGCCATGGCCACCGCTCTGTGCCGCGTTCTTCACCGAACGGGCCAGGTTGTAGAACTCCACCAGGTAGCGCGCCACATCGGCCGGATTGGCCAGCACGCGGCGGATGTCCTTTTTGAGGATGCCGGCAACTTCCGCTTCCCACTCGCGCAGGTAAGGCTGGGTGGTGGCCACCACCACTTCACGCAGGCCCACCTGCACCGGCAGCACGCCAAACCGGGTCGCGTAGGCAGAGGACATCACTGCGGTGACGGCGGCAAAATCGATTTTCAGGGGGTCGATGCGCAGGTAATCCAGCTCCACCTTGCCGGCCAGCCATTCGGTCAACTCTTCGAGGGTCAGCACCCGGTGGGGCGGCAGCTTCGAGGGCCATTTCTGGCCGGCGATGAGGATCAACGGATGGATATCGGCGCTGCGCTGGGCCTGGCCCACGCGCAGGGCGTCGGCATCGGCCCGCTCGACAAGGCGATCGGCCACCAACAGGTCGAGTACCTCGAGCAGGGTGAGGCGGTGTTCAGGGGCGGTATTCCCCGTTTTTCGAGACGTGGACGGCATCGGCAGGCTTCGGCAGCAGACATGCCACCCGGAAGTGTCCGGACAGCTGGAGGGAGTCTACCCATCTGCCCGGAATTTATCGTGGAAATCGACGATACCGATTTTCAGATCGCAACTGCCGGACATTTGCCCATCTTTACCCACCTTGCCGGCCACCAGGGCCGACATCTCACCAGCCCCCCCGGTTGCCCCGGTCGTAGCCGCGATCATGGCGGCGCTCGTAACCCCGGTAAGGCATCGGCCGTGCCGGCGGCACCACCATGACGGGCGCGTCGGCATAGCCGTGATGACGGTGACCATGACCAGGACCGACGGGCAACACGACACAGCCTCCAAGGGACGCAGCGGCAAGAATGATGCAGATGAGGCGTTTCATGACTGACTCCGGGAAAGAACGTCTTCCTTCAACGCGCCGCGCATCAATCGGTTAGTAGAAAACGATCTCCAAATGTTGCGATAGCCGGCCAAACCCCTTGCCAATGACATATAAGTTGGCAGTAAAATGACAACGTCACTCAACCGGAGAAAACCATGAAGCGCATCCTGTCCCTCATCGGCCTCACCCTTGCCGGCATCAACCTGGCATTTGCAGCAGTGAACATCAACACCGCCACCCCGGGCGAACTCGACGGCGTAAAGGGCATCGGCCCCTCCAAGGCCCAGGCCATCGTCGATTACCGAACCAAGAACGGTCCCTTCAAGAGCGTCGACGACCTCAAGAACGTCAAGGGTTTCGGCGACAAGAGCATCACCAAGCTGAAGGACGAACTCAGCGTCTCCGGCGGAGCCGAAGCGGCCAAAAAGTAAGCCTGCCAGGCCCGGCTCCGCGCCGGGCCTGATCGATCAACACGCCGCTTTATCCGACGCACGCATGACGTCGGTGCAAAACGGGACTACCGTTGCGGGCATCCACCCCGTCCGCTTCCCGCACCGGAGAACCTCATGCCCCGCCGCCTTCTTCCCTTTCTCCTCGCCGGCCTTCTCACGGCCTGCGGCCTTGATGCTGCCAGCAGTGCCGCCACTGCCGCCAGACTCAAGGCCCGCGAGGCCGAACAGGCCCAGACCCTGAAGCAAAACATCGAGCAGCAACTTGACGCCGCCCGCCAGCAGGAAGAGCAGCGCCGCAAGGACGCCGAAGCCGCCAGCCGCTAAGGCCGGCGCTCGTCCTTCCCGCCAGGCCTGCCCTCGGGTAGATTGGCGGCTGAATCTCCCCGTCATGCAAGCCGGTGCGAAGTGGCGCCAGCTCGAAAGGAAGTCGCCCGTGATCGCCTCCACCCGCCGGGGCTTTGCCCTGATTCCTGTCCTGGTGGCACTGGCCATCACGCTGGCCGCCGGATTCTACTTTTTCACCCGCTCGAACCCCGGCGACGAAAGCGACGGCAGCAATGGCCCCTTCCGCCTGGTCGAGCTGGCCAACCGGGATTTCGACGGTTCCCCGGCCCTCGCCCTGACCTTCAGCCTGCCCCTCGACCCACGCCACGCCTACGACGGCGAGATCCAGGTCTTCGAGATGCCCCCGCGGGACGGCGAGGTGACCGGCACCGGCACTGACGGCGACAACGATGGCGAAGGTGGCGACAGCCAGACCGCCAACGCCCAGGCCGCCGCTCCGGTCAGTACCGATCCCAAGGACGTGGCCACCGACGGCGGCAAGCAGGTCAAGGGCGCCTGGACAGTCGGCGACAATCCGCGCCTGCTGTTCTTCCCGCACATCAAGCCCCAGGCCCGCTACGTGGTGAAGGTGGCGGCCGGTCTGCCGGCTCGCGGCGATGGCAAGCTCGATGCCGAATCCCGCCTGTCGATCCGCACCGCCGCCGTCTCGCCGGCCTACTACTTCGCCAGCCGCGGCATGGTCCTGCCGGCCAAGCAGAACGGCGGCCTGCCGGTCGTCACGGTGAATGTGCCCGAGGTGGACATCCAGTTCCTGCGGGTCCGGCCCGACCAATTGCCGCGCTTTCTCGACCGGGTCATCAGTCAGGCCAGGGCGCCCAAGCCCGCGCCGGGCACCGAAGCCGAAGGAGAGGACGAAGGCGAAGAATACGACTACGAAAACCGCCGCCTGAACCTGCGCGGCGCCGTCGGCAACTGGGAACTCGACAGCCTCCACAGCCTCACCGACAGCGTTTATTCCGGCCGTTTCGTCACCGAACAGCAGGCCAACCGGCGCAGCGTCACCTTCATCCCGGTCGAGGACATCAAGGAGCTCAAGGAGCCCGGCGTCTACATCGCCGTGATGAGCCAGCCCAACCGCTTCCGCTACGACTACCAGGTGAGCTATTTCTACGTCAGCGACCTGGGCCTGCACGTACGCCTGTTCGACAAGGGCGCCGACGCGGTGGTCAGCTCCCTGACCGACGGCAAAGGCCTGCGCAATGTCGAAATCCAGTGGCTCGACCAGGCTGGCAAGGTGCTGGCCCGCGGCGAAACCGACGGCGACGGCCGCGCCAGTTTCGCCGAACGCCCGAAGGACGCCCGCGTGATCCTCGCTCGCCAGGGCCAGCAGGTATCGCTGATCGCCACCCGCGAGCCGGCGCTCGATCTGTCCGAATTCGACATCGCCGGCTTGCCCGGGCGGGCCGTACGCCTGTTTCCGTGGTCCGGCCGCAACCTCTACCGCCCCGGCGAACGCTTCGAGCTGTCTGTCCTGGCCCGTGACGCCGACGGTCGCCCGGTGCCGCCCCAGCCGGTACAGGCCATCCTCAAGCGTCCCGACGGCAAGAGCCAGTTCACCGCCAGCTGGCAGCCGGATGCCGGCTTTGGCGGCTATTACCGCCGCCCCATCGAATTACCCGCTGACGCCCCGACCGGCGCCTGGGTACTCGAACTGCGCGCCGACCCGGCCGACAAGCTGCCCACCAACACCTACCGCTTCGGCGTCGAGGAATTCCTGCCCGAGCGCATGAAGCTCGAACTCAACCCGGCCCACCCCAGCCTCGACGCGAAACAGCCTTTTGAACTGGCCGTGCAGGGCAGCTACCTCTACGGCGCCCCGGCTGCCGGCAACCGCCTGCTCGGCATCGTCCAGTACGAACGCCAGAAGAACCCGCTGGCCCAAAAGCTCCCCGACTTCGAGTTCGGCGATGCCAACGAAGACAGCGCCAGAAGCCGCGTCGAACTGGACGAAAGCAGCCTCGACGATACCGGCAAGGGCAGTTTCGACATCGACCTGGCACCGGTTGCCGAACGCCAGTCGCCCTTCACCGTGCGCGCCACCCTCAGCCTGCTGGAAAGCGGCGGCCGCCCGGTGATCCGCTCGGTCGAACGCGTCTATTGGCCGGCGCCGGTGCTGGTTGGAGATCG
>JAAXVP010000304.1 GCA_013335435.1 Thiobacillus sp.
GCGGCACCAGTCCGACCACCATGTAGAAGCAGGTGGTCTTGCCGGCGCCGTTGGGACCGAGCAGGCCGACCACCTCGCCGCTGTGCACCTCCAGGGCGACGTCCTCGACGACCTGGCGCGACTTGTAACGTTTCTTCAGGCCTTCCGCCTTGAGGGTACTCATGGCTTGGCCGGCGCCCCTCCGGCCGGCTGGGCCGGCGCGGCCGGCGGCTGGTTGCGCGGCCGGATCATGGCGCGCACCCGACCCTGGACACCCGCCTCGGTCGTGCCCTGGGCCTGGTAGCGCTCGGTACGGATGTCGTAGACGATGACGCCGCCGCGCAGCTCGTCGCTGCCCCGGCTGATCCAGGCGTTGCCGGTCAGCTTCATGGTTTCGGTACGGGCGTCATATTCGATGCGCAGGGCACGCGCCTCCAGGTACTCGTCGCTGCCTTCCATCTTCTGGCGGAAATGGACCGGCTGGCCGGTCGCCTCGCCGGTCGCCATGCCCTTGTCGTCCTGGCGCACGTCGACCCGGTCGGCCGCCATGCTCAGGGTGCCCTGGGTGAAAAGGACGTTGCCCAGATAGACGGCGGTCTTGTTGATATCGTCCATGCGCACGCTGTCGGCCTCGATCTGGATCGGCCGGTTGCGGTCGGCCTTCTCGGCCAGGGCCAGACCGGGGACAAGACAGGCCACGACCAGTGGCAGCAAGGTCCTAATGGCGATTTTCATAGATGCCTTTCACGCGTCCGGTCAGTTCCAAGGTGTTTTTCTTGCCGTCGGCCTGCATGGCTCCGCCACGCAGTTCCGCGCGGCCGTCCTTGATCAGCACCGGCTTGTCGGTACGGATCAGGTCACTATCCGGGATAACCCGCAGGTATTCGGAGGTCAACTCGATCGGGGAACCGTTGCCTGCGCGCTCGCTCATCATACGCACGTCACCGAGGAAATAGACGTTCTCGCCTTCCGACGACACCAGGCCGCGCAGCGACCGCACCACGACGCGCGCCACCCCGGTACCCTCGCGGACGAAGCGGGGCGCGATCAGTTCCGCACTGTCGTCGTCCATGTAATGGGTCATGCGCACCGCGGCCAGACGATAGCGCGGCTTGCCCGCGGCATCGAAGGCGGTGGCATTGAAGTCCTCGACGAAGTAATCGGGATCGTGGCGTATGGTACCGTCGCCATTGGCCTTCGGCCTTTCCGCCAACTGGCCGAGCCAGGTGGTCAGGATCACCAGACCGCCGGCAATGACCAGCGGTAACCAGAAGCTGCCGGATTGCTGCATGCCGGCACCGCTCATCGGTCGTAGAGGGCCAATTGCGCCGCCCAGGTGCCCTGGGCGCGCATGATCAGCTCGCATACCTCGCGCGCTGCGCCTCGCCCGGCGGCGGCCTGGGCGACGTAATGGGCGCGCGCCAGCACCTCGGCCGGCGCGTCCGGCACCGTACAGGCCAGGCCACAGCGGCGCAGCACCGGCAGGTCGACCAGATCGTCGCCCATATAAGCCGTTTCCTCCGGTTTCAGGCCAGTCTCGGCCAACATGGCCTGGTAGGCCACCAACTTGTCGTGGGCCCCCTGGATGATGCGGGTGATGCCCAGGTTGCGGGCCCGGTGCAGCACCACCTGGGACGAGCGTCCGGTCAGGATCGCCGTTGCCACCCCCGCGTCGCGCAACATCTTGATGCCGTGGCCGTCGCGCGAGTTGAAGGCCTTGTATTCCTGGCCGTCGTCGCTGAAGAACAGGCTGCCGTCGGTCAACACGCCGTCGACGTCGAAGATCAGAACCTTGACCGCACGGGCACGGGCCAGGATCGCGTCGGAAATCGTCATACCACCCCCGCCTTGAGCAAGTCGTGCATGTTGAAGGCGCCGGTCAGGCGGCCCTCGCCGTCGACCGCGAGGAGGCCGTTGATCTGGCGCTCCTCCATGTAGCGGGCCGCTTCGGCGGCCAGGACGTCTTCCGAGATAGTCTTGGGCGAGCGGGTCATCACCGCCTCGATGGTGGTACTGGCCATGTCGAAGTCGCGGTCCAGGCAACGGCGCAGGTCGCCGTCGGTGAACACCCCGACCAGGCTGCCCGAGGCATCGACCACGGCGGTCATGCCCAGCTTCTTGCGGGTCATCTCAAGGAGGGCCTCCTTGAACGGGGTATCGGCAGCGACCACCGGCAGGGCCTCGCCCTGGTGCATGACGTCGCGCACGTGGACCAGCAGGCGGCGGCCCAGGGCGCCGCCCGGATGGCTGCGGGCGAAGTCCTCGGCGGTGAAGCCGCGCGCGTGCAGCACCGCCACCGCCAGGGCGTCGCCCAGGGCCAGGGCGGCCGTGGTGCTGGCGGTCGGCGCCAGGTTGAGCGGGCAGGCCTCCTGGGCGACGCCGGCGTCGAGGTGGATGTCGGCCTCGCGCGCCATGGTCGACTGCGGCCGTCCGGTCATGGTGATGAGTTTCGCGCCGCGCCGCTTGATCAACGACAGGATGGCGATGATCTCCGGGCTCTCGCCCGAGTTGGACAAGGCGATCACCACGTCCTGGCCGGTGATCATGCCGAGGTCGCCGTGGCTGGCCTCGGCCGGATGCACGAAGAATGACGGCGTGCCGGTGCTGGCCAGGGTGGCGGCGATCTTGTTGCCGACATGGCCGGACTTGCCCATGCCGGTCACCACCACCCGGCCCTTGCAGGCCAGCAGGGCATCGACGGCCCGGACCAGGGAGTCGTCCAGCCTGTCCTTGAGCGCGGACACGGCATCGGCCTCGATGGCCAGGGTACGGCGGGCCAGTTCGAGGATGTCGGAGGCGGTAACGGGACGGGATGTCATAATGGCGCGAAGTATACGTGCCGGAGACGCCCCCTTCCAGCCATGCATTCCACCCTGGCCCTGATCCTGCTTCTGCTCGCCACCGCCGTGCTGGCCACCACGCTGTTCCGGACCTTCCGGCTGCCGGCGCTGCTCGGCTATGTCGTGGTCGGCATCGTGCTCGGACCGTCGCTGCTCAACATGGCGCCCAACGACGAGGAGACGCGCAGCATCGCCGAGTTCGGCGTCGTCTTCCTGATGTTCTCGATCGGCCTGGAATTCTCCCTGGCCAAGCTGAAGGCCATGCAGCGCCTGGTATTCGGCCTGGGCGGCCTGCAGGTCCTGCTCACCATGGCCCTGGCCACCGGCCTCGGCATGGCCGTCGGCCTGAGCCTGGAGGCGGGCCTGGCCCTGGGCGGCGCCCTGGCCATGTCCTCGACCGCCATCGTCAGCAAGCTGCTGGTGGAAAAGAACGAGTTGGAGACCCACCACGGCCACCGCATCATCGGCGTCCTGCTGTTCCAGGACCTGGCCGTGGTGCCCCTGCTGATCTTCATCCCGGCCCTGGCCAGCGGCGAGAACATGGCCGAGGCCATGGCCTACGCCGGCCTCAAGGCGGTGGTCGCCCTGGGCCTGATCCTGGTGCTCGGCCAGCGTCTGCTGCGGCCCTGGTTCCACCTGGTGGCGGCGCGCAAGACGCCCGAGCTGTTCATGCTCAATGTCTTGCTGATCACCCTGGGCCTGGCCTACGTCACCGGCATGGCCGGCCTGTCCCTGGCCCTGGGTGCCTTCGTGGCCGGCATGCTGATTTCGGAAACCGAATACCGCTACCAGGTGGAAAGCGACATCCGGCCCTTCCGCGACGTCCTCATGGGGCTGTTCTTCGTCACCATCGGCATGACCCTGGACCTGGGCGTGGTGGTCAACCAGCTGCCCGGCACCCTGGTCATGCTGGCCCTGCTGGTCCTGGCCAAGCTGGTCCTGATCACCGCCCTGACGCGCCGCTTCGCCGACGACTGGGGCGTCGCCCTGCGTACCGGCCTGGGCCTCGCCCAGGCGGGCGAATTCGGCCTGGTCCTGCTGGCCCTGGCCGGCGACTACAACCTGATCCCGTTCGAGATCCGCCAGGCCGCCCTGGCCGCCATGGTCCTATCCATGCTCCTGGCGCCCTTCCTGATGCAGTACGGCGAACGCTGGGCCAGACGGCTGGCCGGCGGCAACTGGCTCAACCAGGCCAAGGGCGTGCACGAGATCGTCCTGAAAAGTTTCGGTGTCAGCAACCACGTCATCCTGTGCGGCTACGGCCGCAGCGGCCAGAACCTGGCCCGCATCCTGGAAACCGAGGGCGTCCCCTTCATCGCCCTGGACGACGACCCCAAGCGGGTCAAGGAGGCCGCCGCCGCCGGCGACAACGTGGTGTTCGGCGACTGCACCTCGGCCCGGGTGCAG
>JAAXVP010000031.1 GCA_013335435.1 Thiobacillus sp.
GTCTCGAGCCGCGAGCGGTACCATTCCGCGGCTCGCGCCGCGAACGGCAGCGAGGCGGCGCGGTGGCCGTGGGCACGCAGCTCCGCGGCCAGCGTCAACATCAGCTGTCCCGGCGTGCCGGGCGCCGGCGGGCCGGGGCGAGGGTCGTGCGGCGGGGCGGTTCGGGGGTGGCCACGACGCCAATTCGACGTGCAGGACGGGTGGGTCGGGCCAGGCCGTCGGTTTCGGCCGGCGGTCCGGTTCGACCAGGCCGAGTGCGGCCAGGTGCAGGGTCAGGGAGGCGGCCAGGCCAGCCGCCAGCCGTATGCCCGTCGCCGGCATGGGCCGTTCGCCGACTCAGCGCAGGCGCTGGCCGAAGCGTCCCAGCCAAGGCCTCCAGTCCGTCGCGGCGGTGCGCAACAGGCCCAGGCAGGTTAGGAAGATCGGAAAGCCGCGCTTGTCCTCGAGCCGGTTACGCATGCTGCACTCCTCGGGTTGCCGTGGGGCGGACTCAGTGGCCGGCCTTGCGGTCCACGGTCAGGTGGATGTCGCCCGGGCCGGGCGTTTCGTAGGAAGGCAGGGTGACGCCGAGATCGATCCCGATCAGCTTGTCGGCGGCCTGCCAGTTGCGGCCATCCTCACTGGCCCAGCGCTTGTGCAGGTAGAGGTCGTGCGCCAGGCTGGCGGTCACGGTCTGTTCGACATTGCCGGCCAGGGCGCTGCCGTCGGCGCGGATGCGCAACGCGATCGGTTGGCCGGCCGGCAGCTTGTAGACGAAATCGCCGGTCGGCGGTACGGCGGGGTAGGCGATCACGGGCAGGGCAGCCAGCTTGTCGGCCGGCGGCGGGGTCAGTCCGGCACAGCCGACCAGGGTGGCGATGGCGGGCAGGACGAGGATGCGGCGTATCTTCATGGTGGTCTCCGGGTGGGGGCTTGGGTCAGGGCTGGCCGTCGGCGGCCAGGTCGGGTTCGGCGGCCGTTTCGCCGCTTGTGCTGAGTGCCATCAGGGCCGCCAGGCGGGTGACGTATTCGGCCAGGGCGATGCGCCCGGCGGCGCTCAGGCTGTACACGGTCTGGGCACGGCTGCCCGCGGTCGCCTCGCCGGTCACCAGGTAGCCGGCCTCGACCAGCTTGGCGAGGTGGGCGCCCAGGTTGCCGTCGGTCACGCCGAGCACGCGCTTCAGTTCGGAAAAGGTCGCCTCGCCGCGCCCGGACAGATAGGCCACCAGTTGGGTGCGGGCCGGCTGGTGGAGCAAGGGATCGAGCGGGGGCAGGGTCGCGGTCATCGGGTTTCTCCTTCGAATTCGGCGCCGCCGAAGCTGGCGTGTGCGCGCACCTCCGGGCCGCCGTCGGCCAGGCGCGGCCGGATGCGGTCGATGCGCAGTTGCAGGATGCCTTCGTGGATCGTGTGCCAGGCGCCGGTGCCGATCCGGTAGCGGCCATCCGGCTGGCCGTCGCGCAGGGCGATTTCGATCGGCTGGTTCAGGGTCAGGTCGAGTCCGGCGTCGGCGGCGACGGCCAGGATCGGACCGTCGAGGTCGACCCGCAGCGGCACCCGGCTGCCGGTCTCCAGGCGCAGCACCTGTTCGCCGGTGCCGACGACGGCGCCGGCGGCGACCGCTGCCGCCGTCGGTGCCGGCGTGGTCGCATAGCGCACGGCCAGCAGGGGCGGCGTCGCCACCACGGCCAGCCAGAGCGCCAGTACCGCCACCCGGTTGGCCAGGCCGGCATTGCCGACGCGCGCGTTCAGCCAGCCGGCCAGCGGCATGCCGATGGCAAAACAGGAGGCATTGAGCCAGCGGGTGGCGCCATAGGGCAGTCCGGCCGCCAGACCGGCGATGCCGAGCAGGATGACGGCCAGGCCGATCCATTCGATCAGCGGGCGCGAGAACAGGCCGTAGAAATAGATGCCCAGCCCCAGCATCACCGTCCAGAGCGCGTAGATCATGCCGCCGCCGCCATGGAAGAGCATGGCGAAGGAGGCCAGGCAGCCGACCCCGAGCAGCATCCACCAGGCGCGCGTGACCTGGGCCTGGGCGAACGGCAGGGTTTCCGCCCGCCGCGCCCGCGCCCGCCTGGTCAGGTAGTGTTCGACCAGGGCCATGCCGCCCAGCCAGAAGGCCAGCCAGGCCAGCAGCGCGGCGCCGCGCTGGCCGAGGTCGGGGAAGCAGGTGTCGGTGATGACCCATTCCGTGACCACGCTGAGGAAGCCGCCCACACCGCCGATCAGCAGCAGGCTATGCCGCTCCAGGTGGACGCTGCGGTGACCGGCCGCCAGCATGGACTGGATGGCCTGGAATTGTTCTTGATGTGTGTTCATGGCCGTGGATAGGTAACTCTGTTATCCAGAGCATATAGCTCTGTATGGCAGAGTGTCAATCCGCGGCACGTCGCGCATGGCCGATTCCGGCTAAACGCAGGTGGTCGGCGAACCTTATGGGGATACTATGATCCATCGTTGATCCGTTTTGCCGCCCGTCGCCGTCCGCCCATGCCCGCCGTCCTGCCCCATCCATTGCGCGCCCTGCGCTCGCGCGACTTCCGCATCTATTTCGCCGGCCAGCTGGTCTCCGTCGCGGGCACCTGGATGCAGCAGATCGCCATGGCCTGGCTGGTCTATCGGTTGACCGATTCGGTCCTGATGCTGGGCCTGCTCGGTTTCGCCAGCCAGGTGCCCATCCTGGTGTTCGGGCCGCTGGGCGGGGTGTGGGCCGACCGCGTCGACCGTCGCCGCCTGATGATGGCGACCCAGGTCCTGGCCATGAGCCAGGCCCTGGTCCTGGCGGCGCTGACCTGGCAGGGCTGGATCACGCCGCCCCTGCTGCTCGGCCTGGCCTTCCTGCTCGGCTGCGTCAACGCCGTCGACGTGCCGGCGCGCCAGTCGCTGGTGGTGCATCTGGTGGGCGACCGCAGCCAGTTGCCCAATGCCATCGCCCTCAACTCGTTCATGATGAACTCGACCCGCTTCGTCGGCCCGGCCCTGGCCGGTTTCATCGTCGCCTGGGCCGGCGAGGCGGTCTGCTTCATGCTCAACGCGCTGTCCTACCTGGCGGTGCTGCTGGCGCTTTCGGCCCTGCATGCGCGGCCCAACGGCGACGCCTCCAAGCGGCCCCTGCATGCCCTCCGGGACGGCCTCGCCTATACCTTCGGGCACCGCGACATCCGCCTGTTCCTGATCCTGGTGGCGACGGTCAGTTTCATGGTCGCGCCCTACGTGACCATGATGCCGCTCTACGCCAGGACGATGTTCCACGGCGACGCCCGTACCCTGGGCCTCCTGGTCAGCAGCGCCGGGGCCGGCTCGCTCATGGCCGCCATGTTCCTGGCTTCGCGCACCTCCATCGAGGGCCTGGCCCGGCGCATCTCCATGGCCGCCGCCACGGCGGGCCTGGCGCTCGCCCTGTTCGCGCTCAACCAGGTCCATGCCCTGGCCTATCCGATCCTGATGGTGCTGGGTTTCTCGGTGGTCCTGGTGGCGGCCGGCAGCAACACCCTGTTGCAGAGCTGGGTGCGCGACGACATGCGCGGCCGGGTCATGGCCATCTTCTCCATGGCCTTCCTGGGCGTGGCGCCGCTCGGCAACCTGGCGGTGGGCAGCCTGGCCCACTTCGCCGGCGTCCGGCCGACCCTGTTCCTGTGCGGCCTGGCCACCCTGCTGGCCGGCCTGGCCCATCGCCGGGCCTGGGCCAGGCAAGAAGCGGCGGCTTGAGGGTGTGATTGTTGACGATTCAGAAACAAACCATTGCTTCGGCTCGTATTTATCCCGTATGGCATGACGACAATAATGACTGCATCGGGCGCCAATTGGTGCCAGCCAGACTGAGGAACCCAACATGACCACCCGAACCATCCGCCAGATCGTCCCCGCCCAGGCCACCTCGGACGGCGCCGGCGTCGCCCTGCGCCGCAGCATCGGCACCCCGGCCCTGAAGAACCTCGACCCCTTCCTGATGCTGGACCACTTCGGCAGCGAGGATCCGGACGACTACATCGCCGGCTTTCCGGACCACCCGCACCGCGGTTTCGTCACCTTCACCTACATGCTCGACGGCCACATGGAGCATCGCGACAGCCTGGGCAACCAGGGCGACCTGAAGTCCGGCGGGGCGCAGTGGATGAAGGCCGCCAGCGGCGTCATCCATTCCGAGATGCCGCGCCAGACCGAGGGCCGGATGCGCGGCTTCCAGCTCTGGATCAACCTGCCGGCCAGCGAAAAGATGAGCGACCCGGCCTACCAGGAGTTCTCCCCGGCGGCGATCCCGGAGGTTGCGGCCGACGGCGTGCGGGTGCGCATCCTGGCCGGCGAACACGCCGGGGTGCGCGGCGCGGTTGACGACCCGACCACCGAAGTGCTCTACCTGGACGTCCACCTGGGCCCCGGCGTCCGCTTCGAGCGCGCGCTGGCGGCCGGCCACAATGCCTTCGTCTATGTCTACGAGGGCGACGCGGCGGTGGCCGAGCGCGCCTTGCCGGTCCATCGGCTCGCCGTGCTGGGCGAGGGCGATTCGGTGGCGGTGCTGGCCGGCGGGGAAGGCGCCCGCTTCATCCTGGTCGCCGGCCGGCCGATCGGCGAGGCCATCGTCCAGTACGGACCCTTCGTCATGAACACGCGCGAGGAGATCGAGCAGGCCTTCGCCGACTACCGCGACGGCCGCCTGGCCCGGGTACGGGCGGCCATGCATGCGGCCTGACGGCTAGAGGCCGGTCAGTTCGCGGTGCCGGAAACAGGACACCAGGTGGTCGTTGACCAGGCCGACGCCCTGCATGAAGGCGTAGGTGATGGTGGAGCCGACGAACTTGAAGCCGCGCTTCTGCAGATCCTTGCTGATGGCGTCCGACAGCGCCGTGCGCGCCGGAATTTCGGCCAGGTCGCGCCGGGCGTTGACGATCGGCGTGCCGTCGACGAAACGCCACAGGTAGGCGTCCAGGCCGCCGAATTCCTCGCGCATCTTCAGGGTGGCGCGGGCGTTGCCGATCGCCGCCGCCACCTTGAGACGGTTGCGCACGATGCCGGGGTCGGCCAGCAGGCGGGCAACGTCGGCCTCACCGTAGCGGGCGACGCGCTCGGCATCGAAATCGTCGAAGGCGCGCCGGTAGTTGTCCCGCTTCTTCAGGATGGTGAACCAGGACAGGCCGGCCTGGGCGCCGTCCAGGATCAGGGCCTCGAACAGGGCGCGCTCGTCGTGCAGCGGCGTGCCCCACTCGGTGTCATGGTAGGCGACGTAGAGCGGATCGGTGCCGCACCAGGGGCAACGGGCAAGGTTGGTCATGCCTCGGCCCGGTTGGCGTTTTCCATGCCAGACAAAAGCGGAATCCGTTCGAAATGAATTGCCAGAGTGTCTCTAGTCGACCTGTCGTAGCCGAAGTCCGCGCCATGCTCCCGCCAAGCCGACATGATCGCATCGGTTGCAACCTGTACCCGCGTGACCATCGACGCCTCGTCGACTCCGATCTTGCGCGCCAGGCGCCGGAAGGCCGCCAGGTCGACATCCTGCCAGCGTTTGGAGCGAGCAAGGTTCAAGGCCAGGGTGTCTTCGAACTTGTAGCTGACTGTGGAAACGAGATCGTAGGCCGGGGACAGGCGCGCCTGGACGCCGTCGGGGTACAGCAGGCTCCAGTTCTTGTGGTGGGCGTCGCCATTGCCGGAAACGACCACAAATACCAGCCGGCGGATGAAGGCGTCCAGTCCTGACTCCCCGGCCAGGGCATGAACCAAGCTGGCGAGGGTTTCGTAGTTGTACTTCCGGTACTTTTCCTCGGGATAGAGCCCCAGTATCTGGGCGAAGTCCTCCATGTGCAGGCGTTTTCCCTCCGCCGTCCGGTCGAACCGGCGTATCGCCAGGGCATGCCGCTCGTGGTAACCCGACAGGGCATCGGGCAGTCCGGAAATGTCCCGCACATCGACCAGCTCGATTTCGGGCACCTCGATGCCGCTCATCCTCGCCCAGCGCAGGGTGGCGTATTCGTTCTCAGGCACCTTCGGATAGCGCGCGTCGGGCAATTTGACGATCCAGTCGCCACCGCGCCCGGTCACCGGCACGGTCAGTCCGCGATCGGCCTTGCGCGCGGAAAATTTGAGCTGCACCCCGGCCAGGGAGAAATGCCATTCGTCCGATTCCGGCTCGCCTGACCGTGCCAATCGCCCGCCGATATCCAACAAGTCTCCCTCCGCCACGATGCGCACCGCACCGGGCAGGTCCGCCCCGAGGTGGGCAAGCAGGAAGAATTCCCGGCTTGAATGCACGCCGGCCTGCTGGGCGATCAACTCGCGTAGCGGCCCCTCGGGCAGCAGGTTGGAAAACCAGGGTGGCACACGGGCCTGGCTGCGATGGACCTTGTCCAGGTCGTCCAGGAAGATCTGGCCTAGCACCGGCCGTGGATAGCGCGTCTTGTAGGACTCCAGGAGGCGGAATTCCACGGCTTCGTTCCGATCCAGTTCCAGCCGGCCGACCGCCAGATCGTCGAGCAGGACTTGTAGAGCAACATTCTCCATATCTCAGCCCTCCTCATCCGGGATCAGCAAGGCGGCCAAGGCAGGGCGGTCTGTTTCGCCCCAGCGCGCATGCTGCGCGAAATAGTGGTGGAAGTGGTTGTCCAGAAGGGCGGCACGGACCCGCAGAAAACGAACGGCGTCCCCTTCACTTAAGGCTGCCATGGCGGCCTCGTCGATGCCGTGGGAGGCCAGGATAGCCGGATTTGTCACGGCCAATAGAGTCCGGCGCAAACCGTGCCGCACCGGATGCGCGAGCCGGTTCGCGGTGGACTGGGCCAGCGCGGCAGGTGCCCCGGCAAGGGAGGCGAGAACATAGGGAAACGGCAAATCCACTCCGGGACGGCCAAGTTCGGCCGCCAAATCCAGCACTTCCCCCGTTTCCAGGTCGCGTGGCCGCAGGCTCATCAGCGCAAGCGCTTGCAGCTTGCCGGATGCAAAACGGAAATTGAAGGGTTCGGCAGGGTCCGGCCAGGCTTCAGGCTGGGCCTGGACCATCTCCAGCATCCGTTCGACGGAACGTTCTCCACTCGCCGAACCGATGCGGTCCAGCACCTTGCGGGTCGAAACCGTGTCGCCCCGGTGTGCACCATTGAGGGCGCCTCGCCACAGCCAGCGGACCAGCAATTCGCGGGTGCGTGGTTCCGGTTCGGGGTGGAGGTGGAAGAACTTGCCCAGCGTCACCATCGGCTGCTTGTAGGGCAGCAGTTCATAGTGGCTGATGCCGACGTCCTGTTTGACGAAGCGGATGACGGCGGCGGCGGTCTCGGCGGTATCACGATAGGCGGACTCCACCTGTTCCTCCGACAAGCGCAACGGCCCGCCATCGGTTCGTTCGCTGACATCCTCTCCTTGCAGCACCCGCAACAGCCGATACAGTATTTTGTCGTCGACCCGCCCGAATCCCAGCTTTTCCAACTCCGATACGATCTCGCGCAGCGTTGCTGGTCGGCTGGTGGCGCGTCCGCCGTGCAGGGCGTCAAACACCTCATTGACGTCGAGCCGCTTCCCGGAAGAATTGATCCGGCCGAATATTTCCCGCAAAGTGGATTCGCTGGCTGAGCGCACCAAGTAGATCGGCACCTCGTATTCACGGATGCGCTTGCCCAGCAGGAAGGCTTGCTCGCGCCGCTCCCGATCCTCGGCCGCCCACTGAAACGCCCATTGCATCAAGCTTTCCGAGTTCAGCACCACCGTCATGGGTAGCCAGCGCGAGGGATCCGATTCCCGCAACACCGGGCTGGGGGGAACCACGAACTCGCGCTCGTCCAGGTCGAAATACAGGGCGAAGTCATCCTTGTCCGGCTCCAGAGCCAGCAACACGCGCGCCAGCGAGACGATGCGCTGTTGGCCGTCAATGACCCACAAGGCGTCGGAACGCGATCCTGCACTGACATTCACCGTACCGAAGCGCATTTCCTCGGCTCCGGCATCGGTTTCCCAAAAGAGCAGTGTTCCGATTGGAAAGCCGCGATACAGGCTGTCGAAAAGCTTGCTGGCATCCGAACGGTCCCATTTCAAGGCGCGTTGGAAGGACGGAATGCGAACCCTCCCGGTCCGCACCTCGGAGAGCAGATCCTCGACCCGGATGCCCCTTGCCTCGGGGCGTCGTTCCAGTGGTTCCAACGCCTGTTTGTACTCGCTCATCGTGATCTCTGCCTTGGTTTTAAGGCCAATATATCCCAATTTGGCAAAGCCAAACCTCATCGCTTAGACCGCCTCCATCAGCAGGCGCGGGTCACCCAATGCAGGACGGCGTGGGAGAACACGGCATCGAACTCTGCCTCGAAGTCCAGCTCGGTGGCGTCCGCGACCCGGAAGTCCAGGTCCGTGAAACGGGCGCGGGCGCTGGCCACCATGGCCGCGGAGGCGTCCACGGCCACCACGCGCGCGCCCCGTTCGGAGATGGCCATGGCGATGTCGCCGGTGCCGCAACCGAGATCGAGGATGCGTTCGCCCGGCCGCGGAGCCAGCAGGTCGACCAGGGCCCGGTCACGCTCGATGATGAAGCCGTGGCGGTCCAGATAGCGTTGCGTGACCCAATGCATTCCGTCTCTTATCCCCGTCCGCCCGGCGCCAGCACCCCGGCCAGCACCCGCCACTGGTGCACGGCCAGGCCGAAACCGATCAGGACGGCACCCAGCCAAACCCGCAGGCTGACCTGTTCACCGTTGAGCAGGCTGCCGAGCAGCAGGGCCAGGACCGGGGTGACCAGGGTGATCAGCGACACCTTGCCGGCCTCCATGTGCTTGATCACGTAGTAGTACAGCGCGAAACCGAGCACCGAGCCGAACACGCCCAGATAGACGATGGCGGCCCCGGCACGCATCGGCACCCGGGCCGGGAGGTGGCCGTCGGTCAACCACCAGACCAGGCCGAACAGGGGCAGCGACACCGCCAGGACGCCGGCGGTGGTGGCCAGCGGCGGGCTGTCGTCGCCGATGCGCTTGACCCAGACCAGGCTGGCCGAATAGATCGCCACCGCCGCCAGCAGGGCGGCCACGCCAGCCACGGCATGGCCGCCGCCCATCTCCTGGCTGTCGCCGAAGATCACCGCCAGCCCGGCCAGGCCGAGCAGCATCCCGGCCAGGCCGGCCGGGGTAAGCGACGCCTCCTCCAGCCAGACCATGGCCATCAGGCCGGTGATCAGCGGCGACAGGCCGAACAGCACCGAGATCAGGCCGGAGTGGATGTACTGCGCCCCCCAATAGGTCAGGACCATGGCACCGAACAGGCCCAGGCCGCCGGCCAGGTAGCTCTGCCGGGCGCGGCGATGCAGGGGCAGGCCGACCCGCCAGAGGGCGATGAGCAGGATCGCCACCGCCAGGCCGATGGCCATGCGGGCGGCGACCGCGAAGGCGAAGCCGGTGCCCTGGGCGCTCCACTTGAGCGCCAGGGGCGTGGTCGACCAGATCAATATGACGGTGAGATAGGCGGCCGGTACTGACATGATGCTTTCTCCTGGGTAAGGGGAAACAAAAAGGCCACGGTCCTTTTGGGTCCGTGGCCTTCGATGGGAATCGTTGCTCTGCTACTGGATCAAACTTCCCCGGGCCCCGGACGACGCATGCGCAGCCACTTGCGCAGCGGCAGGCGGCGGACGGCGACGGGGGCGTGGTGGCAGACGTTCATGGCTTCATTCTTGCCGGGGCGGGTCGGCCGTGTCAACTCAGCCCCATTGCTCGGGCTCGACCTTGAAGGCGTTGAGCAGGAGATCGGCCGCCACCATGCGGGCGCCGTAGTTGGCCGCCTCCAGGATCTCGGCATCGCTCCAGCCCAGGGCGCGCAGGGCGTCCAGGTCGGCGGCGGCCACCGCCAGGGGCTCGCGGGTGACCTTGAGGACGAAGGCCAGCAGGGCGCGCTCCCGCTCCGGCAGATTGGCGGCGGCGGGGTCTGCCTGGGCGGCGGCCACCTGCTCCGGGGTCCAGCCCATCATGTTGATCAGCAGGCCGGCGTTGACGTCGATGCAGTAGTCGCACCGGGTCTGGCACGACACCAGCATGCGGATGCAGGCCAGCAGGGGCGGCGTCAGGCTGGCGTGGCTGGCGAAGCGGCCGATGTACTCGACCTGCTGCTTGAGCAGGAAGGGGCTCGGGCTCATCAGGGTGAAGGCGTTGGGCACGCGGCCCCAGGCCCGGCTTAGCCAGGCGTAGGCCTCCGCCACCTCGCCGGTGGCGGCATCGGGGGAAACGGTTTGCAACAGGCTCATCGCGATCTCCTCAGAAACGGTTGTGGATGACGACTTCGCCCATGGCCAGCGGGCCGCTGCGCGGGTAGGCCGGCTGGAGCGGCTTGCCCACCGCCACGAACATGGCGATGGCGTGGTCGGCGGGCAGGCCGATCAGTTGGCCGACGGCGTCGAAGTCGAAGCCATCCATGGGGCAGCTGTCGTAGCCCATCTCCCTGGCCGCCAGCATCAGGGTCTGGGCGGCGATGCCGCAGGAGCGCATGGCCTCGTCCCGCTGCACCTGCTCGCGGCCGCGGTAGTACTGGTCGATGGCCGGCGCCATGTAGTCTTGCACCGGCTGGGTGGCCAGGTGCCAGTAGCGCCGGGGATCCTTCTCCCAGGCCTTGAGGTCGGCGGTGAGGATCACCAGCAGGGAGGCGTCGGTGACCTGGGCCTGGTTCCAGGCCACCGCCCGGATCTGCCGGCGCAGTTCCGGGTCGGTCGCCAGGACGAAGCGCCAGTTCTGGATGTTGAAGGCGGTGGGGGCGAGCATGACCAGCCCCATCAGGCGCTCGATCTCGGCCGGCTCCATGCGGTGCTCCGGATCGAAGGCCTTGACGGCGCGGCGGGTTTCGATGGCTTCGGCGACATTCATCTGCGACTCCTTTCGGTTGGACTCATGCATACCGGTCGGTATGCATATTGGCAAAAATTTTTTACGACGTCATGACAAGGCCTTCAACAACGAGGCCACGTAGTCGTGCAACTGGGACATGCAGGCGCGGTAGGCGGGCACCGACTGCATGGCCTTGGCGATGCCGGTGCAGCCCTCCCAGGCCGAGACGACGAACAGGGCGGCGGCCTGGCAATCCACCTCCGGCCGCAGGTCGCCGACCGTTTGGGCGCGTTGCAGGGCGTCCCGGATGACCGCCTGCCATTCCCGCAGGACGGCGTTGAGGGCGGCGCGGAAGTCCTCGTCGATGGGGCTCATTTCCTGCATCAGGTTGTTGAGCGGACAGCCCAGGCGGATGAATTCCTCGCCGTGGTCGCGCTTGTCGTCGAGCAGCTGCATCAGGGCCTCGACCGGGCGCTCAGCCTCGCGCAGGGGCCGGAACACCACCTCGCTGAGGTATCCGTGCACCACTTCGGCCACCACCGCCAGGCCCAGATCCTTCTTGCTCGGGAAATGGTGGTACAGGGCGCCCTTGGTCAGGCCGGTGTCGGCCAGGATGTTGGCGACGCTGGCGGCCTGGAAGCCATGGCGGTGGATCTCGGCGTAGCCGGCATCCAGGATGCGCTGGCGAGTGAGGTCGGGTTGACGGGCGGTGTCCATGGCCGGCATTACATACCGACCGGTATGCAGGTGTCAAGCCTCGGCCAGGAAGGCGTCGTGGAAGACGACCTCGCCCCGTGCCCGCCCGGACCCGAGGCTCAGGGCCTGGAAGCCCTCCGGCCAGGGTCATGGCATGGTCAGCAGGTCGAGCAGGTACTGGCCGTACTGGTTCTTGGCCAGCGGCTCGGCCAGGCGGCGGATGTCGTCGGCGCCGATCCAGCCGTTGCGCCAGGCGATCTCCTCGGGGCAGGCGATCTTCAGGCCCTGCCGGCGCTCGATGGTCTCGATGAAGGCCGAGGCCTCCAGCAAGGCCTCGTGGGTGCCGGTGTCGAGCCAGGCGGTGCCCCGGCCCAGGTCGGTGACGGTGAGCTGGCCCCGGCGCAGGTATTCCATGTTGACGTCGGTGATCTCCAGTTCGCCCCGCGCCGAGGGTTTCAGGTTGGCGGCGATCTCGCCCACCTGGCCGTCGTAGAAGTACAGGCCGGTGACGGCATGGAAGGATTTCGGCCGCTTGGGCTTTTCCTCGATGCTGATGGCGCGGTTGTCCTGGTCGAACTCGACCACGCCGTAGCGTTCCGGATCGCGCACCCGGTAGGCGAACACCCGTGCGCCCTCGGTGATCTGGGCCGCCTCCTTCACCCGGGTGCCGAAGTCATGGCCGAAGAACAGGTTGTCGCCCAGGACCAGGGCGCAAGGGTTGTCGCCGACGAAGTCGCGGTCGAGCAGGAAGGCCTGGGCGATGCCCTCGGGCTTGGGCTGCTGGACGTAGGACAGCTTGAGGCCCCACTGGCTGCCGTCGCCGAGCAGGCGCTCGAACAGGGGGGCGTCGTGTGGCGTCGTGATGACCAGGATCTCCCGGATGCCGGCCAGCATGAGGGCGGACAGCGGGTAGTAGATCATCGGCTTGTCGTAGACCGGCAGCAGCTGCTTGGACACGTGCATGGTCAGCGGATAGAGCCGGGTGCCGGAACCGCCGGCGAGGATGATCCCTTTCATGTCTTTCTCCTTAGTTGCCCAGGCCCAGCCGTTCGCCGCGATAGCTGCCGTCGCGCACGCGTTTCCACCAGGCCTCGTTGTCGAGGTACCAGCGCACGGTCTTGCGCATTCCGGTCTCGAAGGTCTCCGTGGGCACCCAGCCCAGTTCGCGCTGGATCTTGCTCGCGTCGATGGCGTAGCGGACGTCGTGGCCCGGACGGTCGGCGACGTAGGTGATCAGGTCGCGGTAGTGCGCCACGCCGGCCGGCTTGTCGGGCCGCATCTCCTCCAGGAGGTCGCACAGCAGGTGCACCACCTCGATGTTCTTGCGCTCGTTGTGGCCGCCGATGTTGTAGGTCTCGCCGGGAACGCCCTCCAGCAGCACCCGGACCAGGGCGCGGGCGTGGTCCTCGACGTAGAGCCAGTCGCGGATCTGGCGGCCGTCGCCGTACACCGGCAGGGGCTTGGCCTCCAGGCAGTTGAGGATCATCAGCGGGATGAGCTTTTCCGGGAAGTGGTAGGGGCCGTAGTTGTTCGAGCAGTTGGTGGTCACCACCGGCAGGCCGTAGGTGTGGTGCCAGGCCCGCACCAGGTGGTCGGACGAGGCCTTGCTGGCGGAATAGGGCGAGTTGGGCTGGTAGCAGGTGTCTTCGGTGAACAGGCCGGAGTCGCCCAGGCTGCCGTAGACCTCGTCGGTGGAGATGTGGTGGAAGCGGAAGCCCGCCTTCTTGTCCGCATCCAGGCCGGACCAGTAGTTCCGGGCCGCCTCCAGCAGGGTGTAGGTGCCGACGATGTTGGTTTGGATGAACTCGGCCGGGCCGTCGATGGAACGGTCGACGTGGCTCTCGGCGGCCAGGTGCATGATGCCGTCCGGGCGGTACTGGCGGAACAGTCGGCCCACCTCGGCGGCGTCGCGGATGTCGACCCGCTCGAAGGTGTAGCGCGGGTCGTCGGCGACGCTGGCAAGCGACTCCAGGTTGCCGGCGTAGGTCAGGCAGTCGACGTTGACCACCCGGTGGTCGCTGTCGGCGATCAGGTGGCGGATGACGGCGGAGCCGATGAAGCCGGCGCCGCCGGTGATCAGTAATGTCTTCGACATGGTGACAAAGTGATGGAGTGACAAAGTGACGTGAAATGCATCACCGTCATTCCGGGCTTGACCCGGAATCCAGTTGATTGGGCTGGATTCCCGCATGCGCGGGAATGACGATCATGGCTGTATGGCATCGAGTTCTTCCTGCACTTGCGCCAGCGCGTCGCGCCAGTCGGGCAGGTGGATGCCGAAGGTTGCAGCCAGCTTGCCGTTGTCCAATACCGACCAAGCCGGCCGTTGCGCCGGGGTCGGGTAGTCGGTCGTGGCGATGGCGCTGACCTGCCGGCAGGGGATGTCCTCGTGCGTGCGCTGGTGCTCGACGATGGCGCTGGCGAAGGCGTGCCAGGTCGCCGTGCCGGCCGAGGTCAGGTGGTAGACGCCGCAGGCGCGGTGCCAGGCGGCGCGGTCGTCGCCGAGCTGGGCCAGGACCTGCGCCGTCGCCTCGGCGATGTGGCGCGACCAAGTCGGTGCGCCGACCTGGTCGGCCACCACGCGCAGTTCCTCGCGCTCGCGCGCCAGCCGCCTCATGGTGCGCATGAAGTTGCCGCCACGGGCGCCGTAGACCCAGGCGGTGCGCAGGATCAGCCAGTCGCAGCCGGTCTTGGCGATGGCCTCTTCGCCGTCCAGCTTGGTGCGGCCGTAGACGCCCTGGGGGTTGGCCATGTCGTCTTCCCGGTAGGCCGCGCTCGCCGTGCCGTCGAAGACATAGTCGGTGGAATAGTGCACCAGTTGGGCGCCGACCCGGCCGGCCGCCTCGGCCAGCAGGCCGGGGCCGACGGCATTGACGGCGGCGGCGGCCTCCGGCTCCTGCTCCGCCTTGTCGACGGCGGTGTAGGCGGCGGCGTTGACGATCCAGTCCGGACGGACCGCCTCCACCAGCGGTGCGATGGTCTCCGGACGCAGGAAGTCGACGCCGTAAGGCTCGGTGCGGCGGCCGACGGCGATCACCTCGCCCAGCGTCGCCAGGGTGCGGCGCAGCTCCCAGGCGACCTGGCCGTCGCCGCCCAGGACCAGGATGCGGCGGCGGCCGTCAGCCGGCATAGACCGGCAACCGCTCGACCGGGAACTCGTTCAGGGCCAGGGCGGTACGGTCCTTGAACGACAGCTCGGGCGAATGCACCGGCCAGTCGATGGCCAGGGCGGGATCGTTCCAGAGCAGGCTGGCCTCGGCGGCGGCATCGTAGTACTCGGTGCATTTGTAGGCGAACAGCGCGGTCTCGCTGGTGACGCAGAAGCCGTGCGCGAAGCCGGGCGGGATATAGAACTGGCGCCGGTTTTCCGAGGACAGCACGGCCACCGCGGTCTTGCCGAAGGTGGGCGAACCGACCCGGACGTCGACCGCGACGTCGAAAACTTCGCCCTGGAGGACGTAGACCAGCTTGCCCTGGCCGTGCGGGTGCTGGAAGTGCAGGCCGCGCACCACGCCACGCCGGGAGAAGGACAGGTTGTCCTGGACGAAGTGTTCCTTGATGCCGATCTCGGCGTAGCGCGCCTGGTTCCAGGTCTCCATGAAATAACCACGTTCGTCGCCGAACGACTTGGGTTCGATGAGGCGGACCCCTGGCAGGGTCGTTTCAGTGATGTGCATTGTTTACCTTCCCGTGCAGAAGGGGTGAATTCTGCCCGATCGGGGTCGGATACGGAAATGGCCCGGCCGGGTGGCCGGGCCGGGACGCCCGGTTCAGCCCAGGCTCTTGAGCCAGGCGTTCTGGCAGATGCGCCGGCGGCGCGCCTCCAGCATCTCGCGCACCTTGTCGCGGACCTGGCCCAGGGGCACCGGGCCGGCCGGCATGACCGCGTCGCAGCGCAGGATATGGAAGCCGAGTTCGGATTCGACCACGGCGCTGAGGCCACCCTCGGGGAGGCCGAACAGGGTCGCCTCCAGTTCGGGATAGAGCTTGCCGGGCAGGACGTCGCCGAGCAGGCCGCCGTGCATGGCGGTCGGGCATTCCGAGTGCTTGAGCGCCTGTTCCTCGAAGCGTTTCGGGTCGCGCGCCAGTCGCGCGGCGATCTCGTCGATGCGCCGGCGCGCGACGACGCGGCCGTTCTCGGGCAGGGTCTCGTTGACGGTGACCAGGATATGGCGGGCGCGGCGCACCTCCGGCCGGGTGAACTCGTCCAGGTGGAACTGGTAATAGAGGTCGACATCGACGTCGCTGACCCGGGCCGCGCGGCTGGCCACCTTTTCCAGGATGGCGTCGACCTTCAATTCGCGCGCCAGCGCCTCGGCATACTGGCCGGCGTCCAGGCCGTTGCCGGCCAGGTCGTTGTCGAACGCCTCCGGGTCGGCGTAGCGGCCACGCACCTCGGCCAGGGCGGCCTCGACGGTCGCCTCCGGCACCGCCACGTCGCGCGCCTCGGGACTGGCCAGGACCTTGGCCTCCAGGTCGAGCTGGCGGGCGGCCAGGCGCTCGGCCTTGGCCAGCTCCGTCGCCGACAGGGCGGCGGTGCCCTTGCCGTACAGGCTGTTGGCGGTCTTCAGGACCAGGTAGGCGACGTTCATGTCAGTCTCCTTCTTGCTCATTTTGCTCGACCAGTGGTGCCAGGACGGATTCCGGCACCTGCAGGACATGGCCGGGGAAATGGACGTGATAGCGCAGCCCGGCCTCTTCGTCGCGCAGTACCCGCATCACCTCGCCCTCGGTCCCGGCCGGCACCAGCACCTCGCCGTCGACCGCCAGGGTGAGGGCCGCGCGCACCTTCTCGCGCGTCTCGAACCGGCTCGGCAGCCAGGGCTCGTCGGCGCCGATCAGTTCCTCTTCGCGGCAGCCGACGATGCGGCCCTGGTCGATGAAGTTGACCGTGTAGATCAACTGGTCCTGCAGGAAGGTGCCGACGTTCATGACGTAGCCGACCGAACCCCGGCGCACCAGCAGGTTGCCGGTAACCATGCCCGGATAGGTGCCGTCGTTGCGCACGTTGCGGGTCACCCGGACGGCGTCGCCGTAGTCGTAGCGGGGCAGCATGTCAGCTCCTCAGGGCGCCCTCGACGCTGTGGCACATGCCCTGGCCACCGCAGCCGCAGTCGCCGGAACCGTGTTCATGGGCCGGCTCGCGCTTGCTCACGCCGATCGAGGTCAGGGGCACGAAGGCGGTTTGCGGTTCGTGCATGTGGAATACCTTGAACACCTTCTCGGTGAGGGCGTCGGACTGCACGAAGTCCTCGTAGGCGCGCGCCAGCATGGCGGCGTAGGCGGCCCGGCGGGCGCCTTCGTCGGCGGTCGGCAGGCCGGTCTTGGCGATGTAGTTGTGGAACCGTTGCAGGATGTGCAGCCGGTTCACGTGCACCACCTTCTGGTCGAAGGCGATGCCGAAGAAATTGAGGAAGTCCTCGGCCGATTCCAGGTCTTCCATCGCTTCGTCCAGGGTCAGATCATCCATTTCAGTTCTCCAGTGAGGTGAGTCAGGCAACTTCTTCGATCCGGTCCGCCACGGCGGCCACGATCACGGCCAGCAGGGCCTGGCCGCCGAAGCGGTCGTGGCTGTCCAGCTCGACCAGTTTTTCGATCTGCGCCCGGCCCTGTTCCATGCGGCCGAGACGCAGGTTGATGTAGCCCGAGGCCTTGAGCACCGACAGGTAGAAGCGCAGCAGGCCCATCGAGCGCAACACCGCCTGGCCGAGGAAATCGGGATGCAGCCGGGTCCATTCGTCCGGGAAGCCGAGGCGGCGACCGACGATCGCGAGGGCGCGGTCGGCGACGATCAGGGCATCCTCCAGGCGGTGCTGGTAGAAATAGAAACGGTACAGGGCCACCAGCACCATGAGCGCCTCCGGGGCCAGGAAATAGGCCTTGTGCAGGAGCGCCTCGGCGACCGCGCTGCCGTACTGGCGGCCCGCCTCGGCGATCAGTCCCTGCACCTCGTCGGACACCGGTTCGTCGAAATACAGGCCGGTACGGTCGAAATCCATCAGATCCATGTCATCCCTTTTTCATCTTCTTGTAGGTCGTGCCGCAGAGGTCGTCGGCATCGCAAATCGAGCATTGGCCATCCACCGGCGCGCCCTGGTCGCGCAACTGCCGCTCCAGCACCTCGATGCGCTCCATCAGGCAGGCGATGGCCTTGCCGACCGGGTCGGGGATCAGGTGGTGGTCGAGGTTGATGCCGTGGCCGTCCGCCGTCTCCAGACGGCTGACCACCTTGCCGGGGATGCCGACCACGGTGCGGTCGGCCGGCACGTCCTTGACCACCACCGAGTTGGCGCCCACGCGCACGCGGTCGCCCAGGGTGATGGCGCCGAGTATCTTGGCGCCGGCGCCGACCACCACGCCGTCGCCCAGGGTGGGATGGCGCTTGCCCTTGTTCCAGGTGGTGCCGCCCAGGGTGACGCCGTGGTACAGGGTGACGTCGTCGCCGATCTCGGCGGTCTCGCCGATCACCACGCCGGCGCCGTGGTCGATGAAGAAGCGCCGGCCCAGGGTGGCGCCGGGGTGGATGTCGATGTTGGTGAACAGGCGTGCCAGCCAGGACAGCAGCCGGGCCGGGTAGCGCAGGCCGGCCCGCCAGATGCGGTGGGCGAGACGCTGGATCAGGATGGCGTGCACGCCGGGATAGGTGGTGATCACCTCGAAACGGGACCGGGCGGCCGGGTCGCGCTGGAAGACGCAGTCGACGTCTTCCTTGAGTTGGGCGAAAAGCCCAGGCTTTGCCAGCGCGTCGCCTCCACCCCTCACCCGGCGCTGCGCGCCACCCTCTCCCTCAAGGGACGAG
>JAAXVP010000305.1 GCA_013335435.1 Thiobacillus sp.
CAAGCTGGCCCTGAACCAGCTTGGCGACGCCCGAGAGTTGCAGGGCCTGGCCTTCGCTCGGGTAGATGGCGCGCGCCTGGCTCAGATAGGCCTCGGCCTCGCGTTCCTTCTTCTGGGCCAGCTTGGCCTTGGCCATGAGTACGTTGGCGGCGTAGTCGCCCGGCGCCAGGCCGAGGGCGCGGCCGAACGGCTCTTCGGCCTGGGCCGGCTGGTTCTTGGCCATCAGCGTTTCGCCCTGTTGCAGGGCGGTCACCGCGGGCTTCAGCCGACGCAGGTTGGCGGTGTTGTCCTGATAGCGTTCGCGCCGGATGGCCCGGCTGCGCTGGCCGGCGTATTTGCCTTCGGCGCGCTTGCTGGCGGTCTGGTAGCGTTCGTCGCTCATCGGGTGGGAGGCGAACATGGTTTCCAGCAGGCCCGGCTTGGTCTTGGCCTGGTTTTGCAGCAGGCCCATCAGGTTGACCATGCCGTCCGGGTTGTAGCCGGCCTTGACCATGTAGTCCATGCCCAGGGCGTCGGCCTCGCGTTCGTTGTCGCGGCTGTACTTGGCGAGCAGCGCGCTGCCGCCGATCTGGCCGGCGAGCTGGACGATGGGCTGGTAGTTCTCGCCGCCGGCCACCGAGGCCAGGACCAGGCCGCCCTGGACCAGCATCGACTTGCCGGCCCGCTCGGCGGCGTGGCGGGCGTTGACGTGGCCGATCTCGTGGCCCATCAGGGCGGCCAGCTCGTCTTCGCTCTGCATCTCCAGCAGGATGCCGCGGGTGGCGGCCATGCTGCCACCCGGGAAGGTGTAGGCGTTGATGTGGTTGGCGTTGAGGACGCGTGCCGAGTAGGGCATCTGGGGCCGGTGCGAGCGGCTCCACAGGCCGCTGCCGACCTCCTGGACGTAGCGGTTGAGGCCGTCGTCCTGGCAGGCGCCGTAATCGGAGGAGAACTGGTGCGGCGACTGTTCCTTGTCCAGGCTGATTTCCTGCTGTTCGGTCAGGCCGACCAGGGTCGATTTGCCGGTGACCGGGTCGGCGGCGCAGCCGGCCAGGAGGGGTGGCAGGGCGGTGGCCGAGCCGGCCACTCCCATGAGCCAGAGGAAATCGCGTCGGGTCATGCGGTTCTGGTAGATGCGGTCGTCGTTCATGTTCAGGTCTTGGGACGGCTGTGGGTGTGGTGGTGGCCGGTGGTCTCGACGTCCGCCGGGACCAGGTTGAGCTTGGCATGGCGGACCCCGCGCTCGGCCGCCAGTTGGTCGGCGAAGGTCCGGACTTCGGCGGTGTGGCCGCGCAGGATCAGGGTCTCCAGGCAGTTGTCGTGGTCGAGGTGGACATGCATGGCCGATACCACCAGGTCGTGGGCGTGGTGCTGCAAGTCGGTCAGGCGCTCGGACAACTGGCGTTCGTGGTGGTCGTAGATGTAGGACAGGGCGGCGACGCAGTGCGGTGCCTCGCCGCGGTCGAGGCGGTCGTGTTCCAGTTCGCTGCGCAGCATGTCGCGTACCGCTTCCGAGCGGTTGGCGTAGCCGCGCCGGCGGATCAGGTCGTCGAATTCCTGGGCCAGGGATTCGTCGAGCGAGATGGTGAAGCGTTCCATGGCGGGTATTCCTCCGGACAGGCCTCGAATGATGGCCCGGTCCCGGCCCTGCCGCAACCCGTGGCGGTGCGGGCAGCGCCGTTCAGGCGGCCGGTTTTTCCCGGAAGGTGGTGATGGTCATGGTCTGGTTGTGCAGTTCGCAACGGGCCGTCCGGGCGTGCGGCGAGATCTCGCCGTAGGAATAGAAGCCGGTCAATGCGGCCCGATTTCCCAGGATGTCGCGCACCGCCTCGACTTCCTCCTCGATGCGCTGCTTGAGCACCAGCTTGCGGCCGACGCAGCTGATCAGGATGGCCAGTTCGGCTTCGCCCCCCGCCAATGGCATCTTGGCCACCTCGGCGGCGCCGGCGGCGCCGTCGACCAGGCGGTCGAAATTGGCCTTCATCAGGCGGGCGTACATGCCCTCCGGCATGTCGCCGGCGAAGGTCATCGACTGGTCGGCCTCGTCCACCGCCAGGATGGTGCGCACCAGGCCACCGTTCTCGCCCGATGCCGCACTGAGGGCGAGCGGGAAGAGCAGGCCGGTGGCGGGCAGGCCGGCGGCATGGTCGCCCAGGTATTTCTTGTACAGGGCCAGGGCGGACTGGCCGTCCAGTTCGTAGAGCACGTTGCCCTTGGCCTTGGTGATCAGGCGGTCCGGGCCGAACGGGTCCCAGCCGCCCAGGGAGCCGTAGCCGACCACCAGGGCGTCGCCGTAGAGCCCGAGGGCGGCGATCTTGCCTTCCGCGGCCGCTTCGTCGGCGATCACCAGGGTCTGCTGGAAGCGGGCACCGTCGCCGGACAGGCCGCCGGTCACTTCGATGCCGCGCGGCAGGACGGCCTTGAAGCCCTCGACCAGTTCGGTGCCGTTGACCTTGAGGCCGTCGGAGAGTACGAACACGTGCCTGAGGTCGGGTGCGAGCAGTTCCCCGGCCAGGGTCTCGCCGGCGCGACGGCTGTCGTCGGCGCTGGCGACCTGGCTGCGCGCCAGCTTGATCGGGGTGTGCTCGAAGGCGATCGCCGTGACCGCCACGCTGTCGTCGTGCACCCGGGTGTCGAGGATTTCCCCGGAGGTCGAACAGCCGAGCAGGATGGCCCCGGGATAGAAGGCGCTTATTTCGGCATGGCGTGCCGGGGTCAATTGCCCGGTGCCGCCGAAGATCAGCACCAACTGGGCATCGTTCATGGCCGGGGCGCGATTCCAGCCGGCTGTGGTCCGGTGCAACTGTTCGGTCTTCATCCGTTACTCCTCCTCGGGGACATGGGACGGCCGCCGCCGGGATCAGGCGGCGCCGGGGATCAGGCTTTCGTAGCTGGCGAACTCCAGCTCGATGTCGGGCAGGACGGCGGCGATGCGGGGCCAGT
Source organism: Thiobacillus sp. (assembly GCA_013335435.1). Taxonomy (GTDB): domain Bacteria; phylum Pseudomonadota; class Gammaproteobacteria; order Burkholderiales; family Thiobacillaceae; genus Parasulfuritortus. The sequence goes on from JAAXVP010000305.1 coordinate 2,923, forward strand.
CGAGGCCGAGACGGTCGGGTGCCGATTCGAGCAGCGGGCTGACCACGGCGTAGGGGTCGCAGGCCAGGTCGAGGCCGTGCGACAGGGCCTCGCACAGGTGCACGAGATCGGCATAGCCGGGCCGGGCGCCGGTGTCGGGCAGGTGGTGGGCGGCCACGGCGGCCTGGATCTCGGGCGCGAAATGCCAGTGTTGGGCGAGGGCCGCGCCGGCCTCGGCATGGTCGATGCCGAGCACTTCCCGCTCCGCCTCCAGGAGCAGGGCGTCGTGCCGGTCGCGCCAGGCGACCGTCGCCTCGTACTCGCGGGTGCAGGTGACCACCAGGAGCAAGCGGCCGATGTCGTGCAGGAGGCCGGCGGTGAAGCCGATCTCCGGCTCCAGGCCGGCCGGCCCGGCCAGTTTGCGGCAGCAGACGCCGCAGCCCAGGCTGTGGCGCCAGAAGGTCGACTGGTCGAACCAGGCGAGTGCCGGCGTCTTGAAGAATTCGGTCAGGGCGGCTGTGGTGACCAGGCTGCCGACGGCGCGAAAGCCGAGCACCACGATGGCGTCGTGGATCGAGGCGACCGGCTTGCGCATGCCGTAGAAAGGCGAGTTGGCGACCCGCAGGGCGCGTGCCGACAGGGCCTGGTCCTTCTCGATGCCATGCGCCAGTTGGTCGACGCTGAGGCCTTCGTTGCTGAGCGCCAGGATCAGTTCGTTGACCACCGCCGGCAGCGAAGGCAGCCGGTGGATATTGTCCATCAGGGTGTCGAGGGTTACCCGGTTCATTCCAGATTCCCCAGGCGATAGGCCAGTATGGTCTCGAACAGGCGCCGGTTGCCGGGCAGGTCCAGGGTCTTGCGGAACAGCTGGCGCAGGCGTTCCTCGGTCGACTTGCGCATGGCCTCCGCTTCCTCGGAGGACGGCGGGACGCGCTCGGGGATGATCTTGGCGGAGGCGATGCCGCGTTGTTGCAGGGAGGCGAGATGGGATTCGTTCAGGGCGGTGCCGGCGGTCAGCATGACGTTGCCGAAACGGTCGCGTACCGCTTCGGCCAGCAGCATGCCGGGCCGCAGGCTAGCCAAGGGGATGATCTGGCCGGTTTGGGTCATTGCGCGTCTTCCTTCGGCAACGGAGCGGGCGGTTTGCCATGGCAATGGCCGACCGCCGGACGATAGTAACAGCCCTATATCGGCGGGCCGGCCGGATACTTGATGGGTAGGTTTACTTCCGCGCCGGCCTGAATCTGCGCACGGCACGGCGCAGTTCGGCCAGGCGCGGCCGGGGCGCGCCGCCGTAGCGCAG
>JAAXVP010000306.1 GCA_013335435.1 Thiobacillus sp.
CTGGCCCTGAAAGCCGCCCAGGGGCTGGTGGATCATCACCCGCGAGTTGGGCAGGCAGTAACGCTTGCCCTTGGCGCCGGCGGCAAGCAGGAAGGCGCCCATGCTGGCGGCCTGGCCGATGCACAGCGTCGACACGTCCGGCTTGACGAACTGCATGGTGTCGTAGATGCCCATGCCGGCCGTCACCGAACCGCCCGGGGAATTGATGTACAGGTGGATGTCCTTGTCGGGGTTTTCCGACTCAAGGAACAGCAGCTGGGCCACCACCAGGTTGGCGGTCTGGTCGTTCACCGGACCGACCATGAACACCACCCGCTCCTTGAGCAGGCGCGAGTAGATGTCGTAGGAACGCTCGCCGCGGCCGCTCTGCTCCACGACCATCGGGATGTAGCCGAGCATGGACGGCTCGGGCATGGTGGCGACGTGATCGAATCGGGACATCAGGCTTTCCCCATCAGGTTTTCGAGGGTGGTCGGTTCGTCGGTGACCTGGGCTTTTTGCAGGACCGCCTCGACGACGTTGTCTTCGACCACCATGGCCTTGACGTCACGCAGGCGGTTGGCGTCTTGATAGTACCACGCGACCACTTCGCTCGGGTCTTCGTAGCTCTGGGCGAACTCGTCGACCTTGGCGCGCACCTTGTCGTCCTCGGCGCCGATCTGGTGGGCGGCGGCGAAGCTGTTCAGGAGCAGGCCCAGGGAGACCCGACGCTTGGCCTGGGGCTCGAACACGGACTCGGACAGCTTGATGTCCTGTTCCTTCATGCCGCGCGCCTTGAGATCGTTGACGGCGTGCTCCATCAGGCTGCGGCACTCGGAGGCGACCAGGCCCTTGGGAACCTCGAAGGGAGAGACCGAAAGCAGGCCGTCCATGACCTGTTCCTTCAGGCGGGTCTGGATGCGGCGCTTGGCCTCACGGCCCAGGTTGCCGGAAATCTCTTCCTTCAGCTTGGCGGCGCCGCCTTCCTTGATGCCCAGGCTCTGGGCGAAGTCCTCGTCGACCTCGGGCAGGTGCGGGGCATGCACCGACTTCATGGTGGCCTCGAAGGTGGCGGTCTTGCCGGCCAGTTCCTTGGCGAAGTAGTCGTCCGGGAACTTGACCTCGAAGGTCTTGGTCTCGCCGGTCTTCATGCCGGACAGGGCGCCCTCGAAGTCGGGCAGGGTGCGGCCCTCGCCCAGGATGAGCGGGAAGTCCTTGGCCTCGCCACCCTGGAAGGCGACGTCGTCGATCTTGCCGATGTAGTCGATATGGACGCGGTCACCGGTCTCGGCGGCGCGCTCGACGGCGTTGAAACGGACGCGCTGCTTGCGCAGGACGTCCAGGGTGCGCTCGACGTCGGCGTCGGTCACTTCGACCACCGGGCGGGTGACCTTGATCTGGCCCAGGTCGCCGACGGAGATCTCGGGAAAGACCTCGAAGGTGGCGTTGAAGGCGCCCTCGCCGGCCGGCTCGAAGCGCGGGTAGCCGGCGACGTCGAGCTTGTTGGCCTCGATCGCGCTGACGAACTCCTTGTGCAGCGCGTCGCCCAGGACCTCGCCGCGGACCTCGTTGCCATAGCGCAGGGCGACCATCTTGGCGGGCGCCTTGCCGGGCCGGAAGCCGTCCAGCTTGACGTTCTTGCTCATCTTTTGCAGGCGCTTGCCCACCTCGGCCTCGATCGCGGCCGTGTTCAGGTTCAGGGTGATACGGCGCTCGAGGCCGGCCAGGGTTTCTACGGTTGCGGACATCATGGTTCCTTGTTGGATTGCTACACTCTGGTGCGAACGGGGGGACTCGAACCCCCACAGGTTTCCCCGCTGGAACCTAAATCCAGTGCGTCTACCAATTCCGCCACGTTCGCGAAAACGCTGAAGTGTAATATAGCGTTCCGCGCGTGTCAGCCGATCCTGTCCGTGTAGCAACGATAACCCCATGATTTGAAATGACATTGCAAGCTCATTCAGGCATCAGCGCCGGACACTACGAAAACTTTCCGGTCGCCTCGCTCATCCTGCCGCGCCGGCTACGCCGGCCCATCCGGGCCATTTACGCCTTCGCCCGCGCCGCCGACGACATCGCCGACGAGGGCGAGGCCGAGGCCGCACAACGCCTGGCCGACCTGCAGACGTTCCGCAGCAAACTCCATGCCATCGAGCGCGGCGAAACCCCGGACGACGCCCTCTTCGGCCCCCTGGCCGAGGCCATCCGCACCCATGGGCTGGGCTTCCAGCCCTTCCACGACCTGCTCGACGCCTTCGCGCAGGACTGCGAAAAGAACCGCTATGGCCACTTCGGCGAGGTCATGGACTATTGTCGCAAGTCGGCCAATCCGATCGGCCGTTTGTTGCTCATGCTCTACGGCGACCGAGACGAGAAGCACCAAGCCTGGGCGGACGGCATCTGCTCCGCACTGCAATTGATCAATTTTCTCCAGGATGTCGCCGTCGACTACAGGAAGGGCCGCATCTACCTGCCCCAGGACGAGATGGCTAAATTCGGCATCAGCGAGCGGCAGATCGCCGAGGGCCGGGTCGACGCCCTCTGGCAGCAGTTCATGAAGACCCAGATCGAGCGCGCCCGGCGCATGCTCAAGGCCGGCGCGCCCCTCGGCCTGGCCCTGAAGGGCCGCATCGGCATCGAGATGCGCCTGATCATCCTGGGCGGCGAGCGCATCCTGTACAAGCTGGGCGAGAGCCGCGGCGACATGTTCAGCCGGCGTCCCGTGCTGACCCTCGGCGACTGGCTCGCCATGCTGCGCGGCGCCCTCTGGCCGAAGCGCCGTGCGGGCGGCACGGGCGGCACGGGCGGCACGGGCGGCTGCAAGACAGGTTGCCACCGATGACGCCGCAGCGTTACTGCCGGGAAAAGACCGCCGCGAGCGGCTCCAGCTTCACCCTCAGTTTCCTGTTCCTGCCGGCCGCCAAGCGCGACGCCATCACCGCCTTCTATGCCTTCTGCCGCGAGGTCGACGATATCGTCGACGAATGCCACGAAGCGGCCGTGGCCCGCACCAAGCTGGACTGGTGGCGCGGCGAGCTGGTCCGCCTCTATGGCGGCCAGCCCAGCCACCCGGTCGCCATGGCCCTGTTGCCGGTGGTCGGCCCGTACGGCATCGCCCGCGAACAGATGGAGGAGATCATCGACGGCATGGCCATGGATCTCGACCAGACCCGCTACGCCGACTTCCGCGCCCTGCGCCTGTACTGCCACCGGGTCGCCGGCATCGTCGGCGAGGTGGCTGCCAACATCTTCGGCTACCAGGACCACAACACGCTCAAGTATGCCGCCCGCCTGGGCCTGGCCTTCCAGCTCACCAACATCCTGCGCGACGTCGGCGAAGACGCCCGGCGCGGCCGCATCTACCTGCCCCAGGACGAACTGGCGCAATTCGGCGTCGCCGAGGCCGACCTGCTCGCCGGTCGGGACAGCGACGCCTTCCGGCGCCTGGCCGAATTCCAGTACCAGCGCGCAAGCGCCACCTACGACGAGGCCATGGCCCTGCTGCCGGCCGCCGAGCGCAAGGGCCAGCGGCCCGGCCTGATCATGGCGGCGATCTATCGCGAGGTGCTCGAGCGCATCCGGGCCGAGGGCTATCCGGTGCTGGGCCGGCGCGTGCAACTGTCTCCCGCCCGCAAGCTCTGGCTGGCCGGGAAGACATGGCTGGCCACCTGAGGCCATCGGTAGCCGTCGTCGGCGGCGGCTGGGCCGGTCTCGCCGCCGCGACCGCACTCGCCGACGCCGGCTACACCGTCCACCTGCACGAAGCCGCCAGACAGCTCGGGGGTCGCGCCCGGACAGTGGACTGGAACGGCCTCGCCATCGACAACGGCCAGCACCTCATGGCCGGCGCCTACTCCGCCACCCTGGCGCTGATGGACCGGGTCGGCGCTGCCGACCGGATCGAACACCACCGCCTGGAATTCCATGGTCCCGGATTCCGACTCACCTTGCCCGACCTCCCGGCGCCCCTGCATCTGGCCGCGGGCCTGCTGGCCGCGAGGGGGTTGTCGCTGGCCGACCGGATCGCCGCCGCGCGCTTCATGTCGTTCCTGAAGGCTCGCGATTTCCGGCTCGACCAGGACCTCGCCGTCTTCTACGGGCGCAACAACCTCCTGCTCGGCCCCGCCGGCTTCATGCCCGGCAACCTCTTCGCCACCATCACCGAGGGCCTGGAGGCCTACGCCCGAGCCTGCGCCGAGCTCTTCCGCGAGG
>JAAXVP010000307.1 GCA_013335435.1 Thiobacillus sp.
CACCGCGCCGTTCTCGGCAATGTCCGGGGCCTTCACCGTGATGTCGCCGCTATTGGCGGCACCCGCACCACCGACACCGGCCAGGGCACCCGCCATGTCCTTGGCATCGAAAGCAGCCTTGTTCCAGCCAGCCGCCCACACCGCACCCGGCTTCAGCAGGCCGGCGGCCACCGCCACCGTCACCACGCCAGCGGCGCCCGCGCCCTTGAGAATCTTTCTGCGATCGTTGTTCATGTCTCTTCCTTCTCTCTCTGATTGCTTTACAGGCCGTAGACGAATTCGAGCACCTTGTCGATCTGTTCCTCGGTCAGCGCCTTGTGCTTGCCGAACGGGGGCATGATGGTGTCGGGGTTGGACACGGTGGCGTCCCAGATCTTGGCACGCAGCACCTTCTTGTCGGGGAAACGGGCGCTCATGGCGATCAGGGGCGGACCGCTGTTGCCGGGTTGCTCGGCATCCGGCATGGTCGGCATGGCGTGGCAGGCCAGGCAGTTGCCCTTGCTGCTGTTGTAGGCGATCTCCTTACCGGTCTCTTCCTTGGCATCGGCGGCGATGGCGACATTGGCCAGCAGCGCGGCGAGCAGAGCAAAACCGGTACCGACGGAAATGCGATTCCGCATGGTTTCTCCTTCCTCTTCCATAAATTTATCGATCCCGATGGACGTCCGGGAGACCTTTATATCTAAAGGCGTAGAACTACTATAAACCAAAGCAATTTACTCGGGCAATCAGTACATTAATACGCACTCCCCTGGTAAGGATGGCAAACCACCCCGCCAGCCACCCATCCTGGCCTCGCAGCCAAGCCGCGGGCAGTCCCGTGCCAGTCAGTTTATACGGCTTGGGGAAACGCCGAACAAATCCATTGCGGTCATTGCGAGCGCAGCGCGGCGATCGAGTAAGTTTGAAAAATCGACAACTTCCGGATCGCCACGGGCCTGCGGCCCTCGCGACGACGGATTAAAGCGCTTCCTTAGGGCTTCTTCTCACGTTGCTCGCGTTCGCGCAATTCGCGCAAACGGGCGTCGACCACCGACAGGGTATAGAAATCGCCGTCGCCGGCCTGGCGCGCCAGTTGCAACTGTTCCATGGCCTGGGCAGGCTGGTCGAGCAGGATATGTGCCTCGGCCTGCGCCAGATGGCCTTCGGCGCGCCGCCCCAAGGCGTGATCGCTCTCCGCCAGGAGACGGAACAGATTCTGGTCATCCTCCCATATCCGCAGACGCTCGGTCACGAAAGCCCTGGCTTCGTCGGCCCGGCCGGCCGCAAGCAGGGCATGGACATAGGTATAGGCCAGTGGCCGGTAACCGGAATACTTGGCCAAGCCGGCCTTGAGTATCGCCAGGGCCTTGACCGGCTGGTTGGTCTCCAGGCGGAGACGGGCGGCCAGGGTGACCAGCATGGGCGACGCCAGATCCGGATCCAGCTTGCCGAAGGCCTTCGTGGCGGCATCCCGTTCACCGGCCCGCAGGGCGGCAATGACGTAGCCGTAGCGGGTCGCATCGTCGCTCTGTCGGCTGCCGGCCAAGGCCTTGAAATAATTGTAGGCGTCGGCCGCTTCGCCCTCCGAAGCCTGGACGCGGGCGCGCACCAGCTGGAAATCGAGGCTGTCGGCATGTTGGCGGTATTTCATCTCGCCCAATCGGTTTTGCAGGTCGGCCATGCGCTCGTGGGTCAGCGGGTGGGTGCGCAGATAGGCTGGCGCTTCGCTCTGGTACAGGCGCCCCTTGGCCAGCAGGCGCTCGAAGAAACTGGCCATGCCGGCCGGGTCGTAGCCGGAATCGGCCAGGGTCTGCAGGCCGACCCGGTCGGCCTCCTTTTCATGCTCGCGGGTGTAGTCCAGCTGGCTCTGGATCTGCATCGCCTGGGCGGTGGCGATGGCCGCCTGGGCCATCTGCGGATTGTCGGAACGGGCCGCCAGGATGGCGATCGCCAGGGCGGCCAGGGAGGTCAGCGCGGAGCCCTTCTGGGAGTCGACGATACGAGCGATGTGGTTCTGGGTGACGTGGGAGATTTCGTGCGCCAGCACGCCGGCCAGCTCCGATTCGTTGCGTGCCGCCGAGATCAGCCCGGTATGTACGCCGACATAGCCACCCGGCAGGGCGAAGGCATTGATCGAGGGATCGCGCACGATGAAGAATTCGAAATGGCGGTAAGGCGCCGGACTCGCGGCGACCAATTGCCGGCCCAGCCGGTTGATGTATTCGGTCGCCTCGGCATCGTCGAGGAAATCCTTGTCGACTCGGATCTGGCGCATGATCTCCCGACCAAGCTGGCCCTCTTGCGCCTCGGACATGGTCGTGCGGGCGGATTCGCCGAGGTCGGGGAGTTCGTAGGCGCGCGCCGGGAAAGCCGTGCAGACGACCAGAATCATGGTGGCAAGCAATCGCATCCGGCTATGATACCCACCTGACGAACGAGGTTCCCGAGGAATGAACGGATTTACCCACTTTAACGAGAACGGCCAGGCGGTCATGGTCGGGGTCGGCGAGAAGGCCGAGACCCGACGGGTCGCCGTGGCGGCCGGGCGCATCGTCATGCGGCCGGAAACCCTGGCCATGATCCAGGCCGGCGACGCCAAGAAGGGCGATGTCCTGGGCATCGCCCGCATCGCCGGCATCATGGCCTCGAAGCGCACCGCCGACCTGATCCCGCTCTGCCACCCCATCGCCCTGACCAAGGTCACGCTGGATTTCGAGATCGATGCCGAGGCCCATGCCGTCGCCTGCACCGCGACGGCCGAGACGGTCGGCCGCACCGGCGTGGAGATGGAGGCCCTGACCGCCGCCGGCATCGCCCTGCTCACGGTCTACGACATGTGCAAGGCCGTGGATCGCGGCATGGTGATCGAGTCGGTGCGGCTATTGGAGAAGCTGGGCGGCAAGTCGGGGCATTGGCGGGCGGATTGACTTCGCTTGTCGCGAAGGTGTGGTATGGTCGGAGACATGGACGTCGTGGCCGCGCCGCGACTTCTGGAACATAGCCACCGAACACCGCTTTGAAGTCCATCCTGCTTCTCAAAGACGCCCACTCGCACCGCCACGTAGCCGACGCACTCATACCCGCCTGGCGCGCCAAGGGCTACCGCGTCATCCAGCATGTCGGCCTGCGCGGCCTCCCCCAGGCAGACATCCTGTTTCTGCACATAGACCGTAGTGTCCTGCCGGACACCTATGCGGCCCTGGCGGCGAGCTACCCGATCGCCGTCAACGGCCACGCCCTCGACATTTCCAGGCACCGCTACAGCATGGCCAGATTGGCATGCGACGACGCCTATGACGGACCCGTCATCATCAAGACCGATGCCAACTACGGCGGCCTGCCCGAGCATCACCGCCGCAATGCAGGACGCAGTGTGTTATCCAGATTGGCCCGGCATATGGCGCGCCTGCGGCCGGGCGGACGACCGGAACGAACCGGCCCGGAAATCGACTGGGCCACGATCGACCACCTGAATCCGCGGCAATATCCGATCCTGGCGCATCCGGGCGAAGTACCCGCGGGGGTATGGGAAAACAAACACCTGATCGTGGAAAAATTCCTGCCCGAGCGGGAGGGTGACCTGTATTTCGTCCGCTATTGGACCTTCCTGGGCGACCGGAACATGACCGGCCGCTACGGATCCAGCAACCCCATCGTCAAATTCGGCGGCATCGCCACCCCGGACATGCCCGCGGAACCGCCGCCGGAACTGCGGCAATGGCGGGAACGTCTCGGTCTGGACTATGGCCGCCTGGACTATGTCATGCACGACGGCCGGCCCGTCCTGCTCGACGCCAACAAGACCCCGGGCGGCGGCGACTCGATCGCGGCATACCAAAGCCGCTTCGATGTCCTGGCCACCGGCATCGATTCGTTCCTGACATGACATTCGACGATCACGACAGTCTGCGCGGCCACATCCGACCGGACACCTTCGACCCCCGGTTGCGCCAAACCTGGCGCGCGAGCCGCTACCAGGAAGCCCTGGCAGCCCACCATGCCTACAGCACCGACCGGCCGGCCCTGCTCCGGGTGATGTCCGGCCTGCTCGAAACCTTCGTGCGGGAGGCGGATGTCGTGCCGACCGGGCAGCGCATCCGCATCCTGGACGTGGGGGCGGGTACGGGTGAGGTTTCCGGCCAGCAAACGGCCCCAAA
>JAAXVP010000032.1 GCA_013335435.1 Thiobacillus sp.
TGGTCGCCCTCAACCTGCCCGACGAGATCAGCCGCAAGGTGGCGCGCGGCGGCGTCGCCGCCCTGGCGGTAACGGAGCGGCTCTGGCTGCCCGCCCAGATCGACCCCGCCGACGAGGACTACCGGCAACGGATACGGGCCGCCTTCGACCAGCACCCGCCCCACGCCCGCCGCGATTTCGACAATTTCATGGCCGCCCAGGTGCTCAAGGACGAGGTCATGGCCGCGCGCGCGGCCGACTACCTGGTCCGCAACCCAAAGCGCCGCCTGGTCATCCTGGCCGGCAACGGCCACCTGATCCACGGCTCCGGCATTCCGAAGCGGCTGACGCGGCGACTGGCCGTGCGCAGCATCATCGTCGTCAACAACCCCGGCGACGAGATCGCCCCGGACCTGGCCGACATCATGCTATTCCCGGACAAACAGGAGCTGCCCGCGGCCGGCAAGCTCGGCATCGCCATGAACGACAGCGCGGCCGGTCTCAAGGTGGAGGAATCCGAGCCGGATGGCGCCGCCCGCGCGGCCGGCATCCTGCCCGGCGACATCCTGGTCGCCCTGAACGGCCAGCCGCTGCCCGACTCGGTCGCCCTCAAAGCCGGCCTGCTCGACAACAAGCCCGGCGACAAGGTGCAATTGAAGGTACGCCGGCCCGCCTCGGCATTCGCCCCGGAACACGAGCAGGAAGTCGCCGTCACCCTGAAGTGACCGGCGCCGCGCCGGGCGCGATCCCTAGCGCGCCTCGCGCACCCGCTGGCCGAGCATTTCCGGCGTGATCAGGGTGATGCCGCGCTCGGTGACGTGAAACCGCTCCCGGTCGCGCGCCGGGTCGACGCCGGCCGTGAAGCCATCGGGGATGACGCAATACTTGTCCACCACGGCGCGCTTCAGCGTGACATCGCGGCCGATCTCGACGTGCGGCAGGATGACCGAGTCCTGCACCAGGCTGCGTTCGTGCACCACCACCTTGGTCATCAACAACGAGCGCTCGATGGTCGAGCCGCTGACGATGCAGCCGCTGGAAACCATCGAATCCATGGCGTGGCCGCGGAAGCCGTCGTCGTTGAAGATGAATTTCGCCGCCGGAAGCTGGGCCTGGTGGGTGCGGATCGGCCAGTTGTCGTCGTACAGGTTGAGGTCCGGGGTGACCTGGACCAGGTCCATGTTGGCCTCCCAATAGGCGTCCACCGTGCCGACATCGCGCCAGTACGGCACATTGCCCACCATGTTGACGCAGCTGTCGACGAAGCAATGGGCGTAGACCGCGTGGCTGCGCATCAGCCTGGGAATGAGATCCTTGCCGAAGTCGTGGCTGGAGCCTGGATCGTCCCGGTCGAGGGCAAGTTGCTCGTACAGGAAACGGGCGTTGAACACATAGATGCCCATGCTCACCAGGGCCCGGTCCGGCCGGCCCGGCATCGGTTCCGGGCGGTCCGGCTTTTCCTGGAAGCCGACCACCCGCCAGGCCGGGTCCACGGCCATGACGCCGAAATGCCGGGCGTTCGCCAACGGCGTCTCGATGCAGGCGATGGTGAGATCGGCATTCTTCGCCACATGGGCGGCGAGCATGATGCTGTAATCCATCTTGTAGACATGGTCGCCGCCCAGGATGAGGACGAATTCCGGTTCGGAAATCTGGATCAGTTCCAGGTTCTGGTACACGGCATCCGCCGTGCCGGTATACCAGCCCTCGCGGCCATAGCGCTGGGCCGGCAGGATGTCGACGAACTCGTCGAACTGGTCATCGAGAAAATTCCAGCCGCGCTGGATGTGGTGGATCAGGCCGTGCCCCATGTACTGGGTCGCCACGCCGATGCGGCGCACGCCCGAGTTGATGCAGTTGCTGAGCGGGAAGTCGATGATGCGCAGATTGCCGCCGAACGGGATCGCCGGCTTGGCGCGCCAGTCGGTCAGTTGTTGCAGCCGGATGCCGCGCCCGCCGGCCAGGATCATGGCGTAGGCGCTCTTGGCCAGGACGCCGTTGAAGCGCGGCGCACTCGCCGACCGATAAGGGCAATGATCGATGTGAGTGCAGACCAGGTCGTCGTGCTTGCCCATCAGGCCAGTCTCCTGCGTTCAACCCCCGCATGAATTGGCGTTTCATGTCACAACCCGGCCTGGTCGATCAGCCAACAACACCACGCCGGCCGCACTGAACAGTCAAAGAATATTATTCATAGCACACAAAGTCGGAACACTCCCCAGGTGATAGCTTATGCGCATCTTGATTCGGCAGCTACGAACCTGGAGCCGCCGTTAGCTTAGCCTCGATCCTACGATTTCGGTCAGAACCGGTTGTTGATAGCATCCATGTCCAGATAAAGAATTAGCCCGACATCTATGTCGGCTAATACAAAGTTAGGCCCTAGGAAAACCCTCATTGGCACCCATTCTCGAATACCGCCCCCTTGCAAGCCCAGCTAACGCCATCGGCTTTCGAATTGCCAAGACGAACGTTGGTTGGCACAAACCCAGCCTCGAGCTTGGCTCCTTTCTTGTTCTACAGTATGTCCACAGCCTGCACGAAACGGTTGGCCTGCCTGCACAGAGTCTGCGTGAGGCGTGGGAAGCGAACGATGCCTATTTCCGCTCTGGCAGCACTTCAGCAGTGCCCCCGCTCGCATGCCTTCCCATCTACCTCATCACGGTTGGCGCGGGATCAGACGAACGGGTCGTGTATGTTGGCCAAACCAGCTCAAAGTCGTCTCGCTTCGTCGCTGGGCACAAGGCAATGACCCTCCTTCACGCACCCGAGTACGAAGGCATGCAAAAACGTCTCTATCGCTGCTGTGTAGTTCTTCTTTCCGATCGAAAGAATGAAATCCCCATTGAGTGGGTGACTCCATATGAAGATGGAAGGGCCCTACTGTCGACCGTCGAAGGAATGCTGATTCACTGGTTTCAGCCGGAATTGAACGTGAAGCTCAAGCGGAAGCCGCCCTCGATCAAGATTGGTTCAATTCACATCCAGAATGTCACCGGAGATGGAAGCTATCTCAACGACACCTTCGTCTGGCCGTGAGCGTCGAGACGCTCGCTCATCGCGGTGTGAGCTGCGGCCTAACATATCGGTCTTCGGCCGCTGGGACGTCCCGCAAGCGGGCCGCCCCTTACCTAAAGCGGTTAGGCAAAGAAAGACATGAGTGACTGGGATTTTCTTTACGAAATGAACGAGCGCGGCTACAGCGCTCAGGAAATAGCCGATGCTGCTGGCTCCGGTGCCGCGCCTTGGGAATGGGAGTACATAGACATAAAGTGGGTCGACTCTCAGCTTGAAGATGCAACAGAAGATAAGTCCCACCCAGTTGAGCCACGCACGCCCTTTAAAAGCAGAGATGGATTTCCCTTTAGCACCCTAGAGCAAACCGAGATTTTCTATGATCTGGTTGATTGCGCTACACGCCACTTCGAGAACACTGGCAGGTACTTGCAGATATGGGGAGAGCTTGGAGAAATCTACGCTGAGATCAAATTCGGACTTCGCCGTCATGGGACACACGAGGCTGGTTCTGACGGCACAATTAACGGAAAGCTTGTTGAGGTGAAGACCATCTCGCCGGAGAAAACCAGCGACCGTGTACTCGTCAAGAGCCAAGGAAACTTCGAGCAGTTGCTCATCGTTCGCATTGATCAGGATTTCCAGTTCGAAGGCAAGCTATTTGATAGAAGCGAGCTAAAGGGGGCTTCGGGGAAGTTCCTTAGAGGACGCCTCAAGGATGACACGAGCAATACCTAACATGGTGCTCAACCTCGCTCCCTTCGGTCGCTGGAGCCCATGATGCCCACTCGGTAAGAGGTAACTGTGACTGTTTACAGAATCGACATTAGGGCACTGCGTATGCTCTGCGCCGATTGGCTCATGCAGTTGGGGCACGAAGCAGGACTCCCATTCAACCAATTCGGCTCAAGCGGTGACTCGTTCACGATTGGGTCGCCCAACGAGTTGAATGTCATTCCCTAGACATCCCGAATGACCGATCAGAGGCGGTAGCAGAAGTGGTGCAGTCACCAAAGCAGACTGCCGAATCAAGTAGCAAGCCAAAAACTAGAGAGCCCCGAAATTTCGAGGCTCTCTGTTTTCATGCTCTAAAAACCAACCCTCGGGTCGGCGGCTCAGAACGGAATATCGTCGTCCAAGTCGTCGAAACCGCCACCACTGCTGCCACCGCCAGACGGTTTGCCGCGCGGTGCCGGGCTGCTTTCCGCGGGCGCGCCGCTGTCGTAGTCGGCGCTGGCGCCGCCACCGCCGCGGCCGCCCAGCATCTGCATGCGGTCGCCCCGGATTTCCGTGGTGTAGCGGTCGTTGCCTTCTTTATCCTGCCACTTGCGGGTGCGCAGGCTGCCTTCGACGTAGATCTGGCTGCCCTTCTTCAGGTACTGGCCGCATACCTCGGCCTGGCGACCGAAGAAGGCGACGCTGTGCCATTCGGTGACTTCCTGCATGTCGCCGTTCTTGTCCTTGAACTTGTCCGTGGTGGCGACGCGCAGGTTGGCCACGGCGTCACCGCTGGGCAGGTAGCGCATTTCCGGGTCACGGCCCAGATTGCCGATGATGATTACCTTGTTGACCGAAGCCATTTCACATTCCCCCTTGGGTTTCCAATAAGTGTCTCACGCCTTCCTCGTCCCAGCCGGTCTGGCTGACCTTCAGCATCACGGTGCCTTCCTCGGGCAGCACGGTGACCGCCTCGATGCCGGTGAACACCGTCAGCCGGCTGGCCAGGCGTTCCGCCGCGGCCGGGTCGAGCGCGCCGATGTGGAACATCTGGGTCTTCACCCTGGGCGGCGGCCGCATGGTGGCGGCCAGGACCAGCCAGGCCGCCATCAGGCCGGCACAGAACAGGAACACCGTGCCATGGCCGGCATGCTGGGCCAGCCAGCCGCCCGCCGCGCCGCCGAAGAACAGGCCGGTCGCCTGCGAGGTATTGTAAACCCCCATCGCGGTTCCCTTGGCCTCCGGCGGCGCAATCTTGGAGATCAGCGACGGCAGGCTGGCTTCGAGGATGTTGAAGGCGATGAAGTAGAGCAGCAGGGCGACGACCACGCCCCAGAAGTTGTCCAGCGACACGCCCAGGCCGACCTGGGCGACCAGCATCAGGGCGACGGCGCCGACCAGGACTTGCTTGAGCTTGCCTTTCTTCTCGCCGACGACGATGGCCGGCACCATGAGGACGAAGGCGGCGATCACCACCGGCAGGTAGACCAGCCATTGCCGGCTGGCCTCCAGGCCGTCCTGGGCGAGGGCGAACGGGACCACGGTGAACATGGCCATCTGGGCGGCGTGGAGGGCGAAGATGCCCCAGTTCAGGCGCAGCAACTGGCCATCCCTCAGGACGTCCTTGAGCTTGGCCGGGTTGGCCTCGGCGTCGGAGTGGAAGGCGGTCTTGCCGGGGTTGGGGGTGACGAACTTGACCACCAGGATGGCGGCTAAAGACAGAACGCCGGTGAGGGCGAACATGCCCGGCACGCCGATCCAGCCGTAGATCACCGGGCCGGCGGCCAGGGAGGCGGCGAATGCCAGGCCGATGGTGCCGCCGATCATGGCCATGGCGTGGGTGCGGTTCTCCTCGCGGGTGAGGTCGGCGAGCAGGGCGGTGACCGCCGCCGAGATGGCGCCGGCGCCCTGGATGGCGCGTCCCAGGATGATCATCTCGATGCTGGTCGCGGTGGCGGCGACGAAGCTGCCGACGGCGAACAGGACCAGGCCGAACATGATCACCGGCTTGCGGCCGATGCGGTCGGACATCATGCCGAACGGGATCATCAGCACCGCCTGGGTGAGGCCGTACATGCCCAGCGCCAGGCCGATCTTGGCGTGGTCGTCGGTGAGGTCCTTGGCGTAGAGGGCGAACACCGGCAGGATCAGGAACATGCCCAGCATGCGCAGCCCGAAGATGGCGGCGAGCGAGGCGGCGGCACGGCGTTCGAGCGCGGCTACGGCGGCATTGGACGAATCGGGGCTGGACAAGGTCGTGAGTAACCGAGCGAAGGGGTCTGGATTATAACCGAGCGCCGGCCGCCTAACTTGTGGCCAGGAAGTCGAGCAGCCGCCCGGCCAGCCAGTCCTGGTTGCCGGGCGGCGGCCCGCTGACGAAGCCGACGTGGCCGCCCTGGCCGGGGAATTCCAGGGTGACGCTGGCGGAAACCTCCGCCGGCCCCGGCAGCGAGGCCGCCGGCATGAACGGGTCGTTGCGGGCGTTGAGGACCAGGGTGGGCAGGGCGATCGCCTTCAGGTGGGGCTTGCTGGCGCAGCGGGTCCAGTAGTCGTCGGCATCGCGGAAGCCATGCAAGGGCGCGGTGACCACGCTGTCGAAGGCGTGCAGGGTGGTCACCCGGGCCAGCGTCTTGCGGTCGTAGGGCAGCGGATGACGGCCGATCTTGGCCAGCGCCTTGCGCTTCAGGGTGCCGAGGAAGCGCAGGCCGTAGATCCGGGCGAAGCCGCGGTCGAGGGTGGCACCGGCGGCCGGCAGGTCGAGCGGCGCCGACACCGCGGCGGCCCGGTGCAGCCATTGCCCGGCCGCCGCGCCGCGCTCGCCCAGCCACTTGAGCAGGGCGTTGCCGCCCAGGGAGACGCCCACGGCGTGGAGCGGGGCGCCGCCGTTGCCGGCATGCAAATGGCCCAGGACGGCCTCGATCTCGGCGCTGTCGCCGGAGTGGTAGGCGCGCGGCAGCCGGTTGATCTCGCCCGAGCAGCCGCGGAAGTGCACCACCACGCCGCGCCAGCCGCGCCGCTTCAGGGCGGCCATGAGGAAGCGGGCGTAATGGCTGTCGGAATTGCCCTCCAGGCCGTGGAACAGGACCACCAAGGGCGCGCCGGCCGGGCCGTCGAGCCAGTCCAGGTCGATGAAGTCGCCGTCCGGCAGTTCCCAGCGCTCGCGCCGGTAGGCCACCCGGGGGCGCGGGATGGCCACCGCCCAGATGGTCTGGAGGTCGCCGCCGGGCAGCCAGGCGGGGGCGCGGTAGGGCAGGGAAGGGGTGTCGTCGGGCATGGCGGGATTATTCGCCAGGTTGGCGGCGGCGGGGAGTCCTTGACTGACGGCAGGCTGCGCCTGCCCCACCCTCTCCCCCACCCCTCCCCCCTCAAGGGGGAGGGGAGAAAGGCGGCATTCAGCGAGGCAGGTTCCCTCCCCCCTGGAGGGGGAGGGCTAGGGAGAGGGGGGGAGGCAAGCCAAGCTTGCCAGGCAGGGCCTCCGGACATTCCTGCCCATCAAGCGATGACGGCATCCGGCCCTGGCCGACATGCCCCGCCCAAACACGGGTTGAGCCGAACGGAACCGCGCGGGTATAGTTGGCCGTTTCCCTCTGTCCCGGCCCAGCCCATGATCCGCGTCCGCGGCGCCCGCACGCACAACCTGAAGAACATCAGCCTGGACCTGCCCCAGCACGAGCTGGTGGTGATCACCGGCCTGTCCGGCTCGGGCAAATCCTCGCTCGCCTTCGATACCCTGTACGCCGAGGGCCAGCGCCGCTATGTGGAGAGCCTGTCGGCCTACGCGCGCCAGTTCCTGCAGTTGATGGAGAAGCCCGACGTCGACCTGATCGAAGGGCTCAGTCCCGCCATCTCCATCGAGCAGAAGGCCACCAGCCACAACCCGCGCTCGACCGTCGGCACGGTGACCGAGATCCACGACTACCTGCGCCTGTTGTTCGCGCGCGCCGGCACGCCGCGCTGCCCGCACCACGGCATCGAGCTGGCCGCGCAGACGGTATCGCAGATGGTCGACCAGGTCCTGGAACTGCCCGAGGACACCAAACTGATGATCCTGGCGCCGCTCATCGTCGGCCGCAAGGGCGAGCAGGTCGGCCTGTTCGACGAGCTGCGCGCCCAGGGTTTCGTGCGCCTGCGCATCGACGGCGAGGTCTACGACATCGACGCCCTGCCCAAGCTGGACAAGAACCGCAAGCACACCATCGAGGCGGTGGTGGACCGCCTGAAGGTGCGCGCCGACGTCAAGCAGCGCCTGGCCGAGTCGTTCGAGACCGCGCTGCGCCACTCCGAGGGCAAGGCCCTGGCAGTCGAGATGGACAGTGGCAAGGAGACCCTGTTCTCGGCCAAGTTCGCCTGCCCGGTGTGCGACTACGCCCTGCCCGAGCTGGAACCGCGCATCTTCTCGTTCAACAATCCGATGGGCGCCTGCCCGAAGTGCGACGGCCTCGGCAACATCACCTTCTTCGATCCCAAGCGGGTGGTGGCCTTCCCGCACATGTCGCTGGCCGGCGGCGCGATCAAGGGCTGGGACCGGCGCAACGCCTTCTTCTACCGGATGCTGGAATCGCTGGCCATGCACTATGGCTTCGACATCGACACGGCCTACGAGGACCTGCCCAATGCCATCCAGGAAACCATCCTGCACGGCAGCGGCAGCGAGACGATCGCCTTCCACTACATGGGCGACGGCGGCCGCCGGGTCACCCGCAAGCATGCCTTCGACGGCGTCATCCCGATCCTGGAACGGCGCTATAAGGAAAGCGAATCGCAGCAGGTGCGCGAGGACCTGGCCCGCTACATCGCCTCCTGCCCGTGCCCCGAATGCGGCGGCAGCCGGCTGCGCATCGAGGCGCGCAACGTCACCGTCGGCGGCAGCACCCTGCACGACCTGGCCCGTCGGCCCATCCACCAGACCCTGGCCTTCTTCGCCGCCTTGAGCATGACCGGCCACAAGGCCCAGGTCGCCGACAAGATCGTCAAGGAGATCGTCGCCCGCCTGAACTTCCTCAACGACGTCGGCCTCGACTACCTGTCCCTGGACCGCTCGGCCGACACCCTGTCCGGCGGCGAGGCCCAGCGCATCCGCCTGGCCAGCCAGATCGGCTCCGGCCTGACCGGGGTGATGTATGTCCTCGACGAGCCCTCCATCGGCCTGCACCAGCGCGACAACGACCGCCTGCTCGGCACCCTCCGGCACCTGCGCGACCTCGGCAACACGGTGATCGTGGTCGAGCACGACGAGGACGCCATCCGCCACGCCGACCACATCGTCGACATGGGCCCGGGCGCCGGCGAGCACGGCGGCGAGATCATCGCCGAAGGCAAGCTGGCCGACATCCTAGCCAGTGAGCGCTCGCTCACCGGCGCCTACCTGTCCGGCCGCCTGAGCATCCCGGTGCCGAGCCAGCGCCGGCAACCGCGCGAAGGCCGCGTCCTGACCCTGCGCGGCGCCTATGGCAACAACCTGCGGAACGTCACCCTCAACCTGCCCACCGGGGTCATGGTCTGCGTCACCGGGGTATCCGGGTCGGGCAAGTCGACCCTGATCAACGACACCCTGCACGCCACCCTGGCCAACCGCCTGAATGGCGCCGCGATGGAGCCGGCGCCGTTCGAGTCGCTGGAAGGCGAGGAGTTCTTCGACAAGATCGTCAACGTCGACCAGAGCCCGATCGGGCGCACGCCGCGTTCCAACCCGGCCACCTACACCGGCCTGTTCACGCCCATCCGGGAGCTGTTCGCCGGCACCGTGCAGGCGCGCGAACGCGGCTACGAACCGGGCCGCTTCTCGTTCAACGTCAAGGGCGGCCGCTGCGAGGCCTGCCAGGGCGACGGCATGATCAAGGTGGAGATGCACTTCCTGCCCGACATCTACGTGCCCTGCGACGTCTGCCATGGCAAGCGCTACAACCGCGAGACCCTGGAGGTGGAGTACAAGGGCCGCAACATCCACCAGATCCTCCAGATGACCGTGGAAGAGGCGCGTGCCTTCTTCGACCCGGTGCCGGCGGTGAAGCGCAAGCTGCAGACCCTGATGGACGTGGGCCTCTCCTACATCCGCCTGGGCCAGTCGGCGACCACCCTGTCGGGCGGCGAGGCGCAGCGGGTCAAGCTGGCCCTGGAGCTGTCCAAGCGCGACACCGGACGCACCCTGTATATCCTGGACGAGCCGACCACCGGCCTGCACTTCCACGACATCTCGCTGCTCCTGGAGGTGTTGCAACGCCTGGTCGAGCACGGCAACACGGTGGTGGTGATCGAGCACAACCTGGACGTGATCAAGACCGCCGACTGGATCGTCGACCTCGGCCCCGAGGGCGGTGACGGCGGCGGCCGCATCATCGCCGAGGGCACCCCGGAACAGGTGGCCGAGAATCCGGCCAGCCACACCGGGCGCTATCTCAAGCCGGTGCTGGCGCGCTAAGATTCCGGGAACGGACATCGGGAGAGGGCATGCCAGTCGTTTTTCGCTGGAAGGGCTGCAAGTTCTTCTTTTTCTCGAACGAGGGCGACCCGCGGGAAGCGCTGCATATCCATGTCCGTTGCCACGGCGCGCGCCAAGTTCTGGCTTGAACCCGTGGCCCTGGCCGAAAACTTTGGCTTCGCCGTGCACGAACTCAGAGAACTGGCCCAGGCAATCGGTGACAATCGGGATCGTATCGAAAGGGCGTGGCATGAACACTTCGGCGACTGAACTCAACTTCGACAACAACATGATGTGGGTCAGCCTCGCCGATGGCCGCAAACTCGGCGTTCCCCTGGCCTATTTCCCACGGCTCCTGGCCGCCACCCCCCAACAGCTCAATGACTATGAATTCTCGGGCGGAGGCACCGGCATCCATTGGGATGCGCTCGACGAGGACATCAGCGTCGAAGGACTGCTCCTGGGCATAGGAGATCGCACACGGGGCAACAGGATAGCGGCCTGAACCCATCCGTCGACCCGTTGTGAATCACACCTCACACGCCAGACAACAGTCCGGCCCCTACCTGCTGTTCACCCTGGCGCTCAGCCTGTTCGCGCTCGGCATGCTGGCCGTGGACACGTTGTTCCGGCTCGACCCGCGTACCCGCGAGATCATCGCCTGGCTGGACAACGGCGTCTGCCTGCTGTTCTTCGTGGACTTCCTGATCACATTCTGGCGTGCCGAGGACCGGGCCGAGTACTTCTGGCGCTGGGGCTGGCTCGACCTGCTGTCCAGCATCCCCATGGTCGACGAGTTGCGCTGGGGCCGACTGGCGCGCATCTTCCGCATCTTCCGCATCCTGCGCGGGCTGCGCTCGGCCAAGCTGGTGGCGGAGTGGTTCACCGACCGGCGCCGGGAAAGCGCCCTGCTCTCGGCCGGCCTGATCTCGCTCATCCTGGTCGTGTTCTCGGCCATCGCCATCCTGCAACTGGAGACGGCGCCGAACTCGAACATCCGCAGCGCCGAGGACGCCCTCTGGTGGGCGATCACCACCATCACCACCGTGGGTTACGGCGATCTCTACCCGGTCACCAGCGCCGGCCGCCTGCTGGCGGCGGCCATGATGATCGCCGGGGTCGGCCTGTTCGGCGCGCTGTCCGGCCTGGTCGCCTCGCTGTTGCTGCGCCCGGCCGAGAACCGCCAGGAGGCCGACCTGGCCGAATTGCAGGCGGACATCCGAGCCCTGCGCGCGCAACTCGCCGAGCGGCGGCCTGAACGCGACTGAGCCAAACCGCCGGTCAATGGTCCTTGCTGGCGACCTGGACGTAGAGCCGGGCCAGGTGCAGCTTCACCCGCTCCGAGGCCCGTGTGTAGTCGCCCGAACGCAGCTTGAGGCCGGCGCCCTCCTTGTCGCCGGCCAGGCAACAGGCGAGCACGTCGCCGGCGTTGAGGTGGAAGCGGGCGTGTTCCATCTTCATCTCCTGGAACTCGCGCAGGTGGCCGAAGCGCTCGCCGCCGGGGCCCTGGATCCACTTGCCGAGCGGGCACTGGTCGTCGCGCGACACCACTTCGACCTGGAGACCCTCCTCGTTGTCGTTCTCCAGACACTTCTCCAGGCGCACCTTCCACTTCATGTGGGCATCGATCGCGGTCTTGAAGTTGAGGCCGGCGATCACGCCGTCGCCATCCTTCTCGGGGGCCGCGGCCGCCGCCGCAGCAGGCGCCTCCGGCGCCTGGTCGTCGGTGAACTTGCCGGCCGCCAGGCTCTTGAACCAGTCCAACATTCCCATGCCTACTCCTCCTTCAGGTCGTTCCGGGCAGTTTTATTAATGTAATTAAGTACTTCTACCCAGAATAATAACCATCAATCAGGCGCTAGGCGATACTCCTCCGCCAGGACAACATAGCGCTCGGCACCGGCGCGCAGGTCGGCGATCTCGGCCTCGGTCAGGCGCCGGATCGCCTTGGCCGGGCGGCCGACATAGAGCCAGCCGGACTCCAGCACCTTGCCTTCCGGCACCAGGCTGCCGGCGCCGAGCAGGACGCGCGGTTGCAGCACGGCCCGGTCCATCACGATGGCGCCCATGCCGATCAGGCATTCGTCGCCGATCTCGCAGCCGTGCAGGATGCAGGCGTGGCCGACGGTGACGTGGCGGCCGACGACCAGGGGCGCGCCCTCGGGGTGGGCCGCGCTCGGGCGGCTGACGTGCAGGACCGAGTTGTCCTGGACGTTGCTGCCGGCGCCGACGCGGATGCGGTGCACGTCGCCCCGGACCACCACCCCCGGCCAAAGCGAAACATGGTCGCCGAGGACGACGTCGCCGATGACCTGGGCGGATGGATGGACGTAGACATCGCGGCCGAGGGACGGATGGATGCCTTTGTAGGAATCTATGGACACGATAGGAAACTCCGGGAAACGCCCCAAGTATAATTCTCCGAACCTTACCTGGATTGATGCGCCATGAACCCTCTGCTCGACTTCTCCGGCCTGCCCCGCTTCGCCGAAATCAAACCCGAACACGTCACCCCCGCCGTCGACCGGTTGCTGGCCGAGGCGCGCGCCGAGGTGGAGCGCCAGGCCGCCGCGCAGGGCGAACCGGACTGGGACGCTTTCGTCGCCCCCCTGGAAGACGCCAACGAGCGCCTGGCCCGCGCCTGGGGCCAGGTCTCCCACCTGCATTCGGTGCTGGACAGCCCGGAACTGCGCGAGGCCTACAACGACAACCTGCCCAAGATCACCCAGTATTACGCCGAGCTGGGCCAGCACGCCGGCCTGTTCGCCCGCTACAAGGCCCTGCGCGCCCGGCGCGAATTCCAGGACCTGTCGACCGCCCGGCGCAAGGTGGTGGAAAACGAATTGCGCGACTTTCGCCTCGGCGGCGCCGACCTGCCCGACGACCGGAAGGCCCGGTTCATGGAAATCCAGGAGGAACTGGCCAAGCTGTCGGCCAAGTTCGAGGAGAACCTGCTCGACGCCACCAACGCCTGGAGCAAGCTGATCGAGGACGAGGCCGAGCTGGAAGGCGTGCCCGAGGATACCAAGGCGATGTTCCGCGCCCAGGCCGAGAAGGACGCCAAGACCGGCTTCAAGCTCAACCTGCGCGGCCCGTCCTACCTGCCGATCATGCAGTTCTGCGCCAACCGCAACCTGCGCGAGGAGATGTACCGCGCCTACGTCACCCGTGCCTCCGAGTTCGGGCCCGAGAAGCTCGACAACACCGCACTGATCGACCGCATCGTCGAATTGCGCGGCGAGGCGGCCCGCATGCTCGGCTTCGCCGACTACGCCGAGCTATCCCTGGAGCCGAAGATGGCACGCACCCCGGCCGAGGTGCTCGATTTCCTGGAGACCCTGGCCAAGCGCGCTAAGCCCTATGCCGAGCGCGACATGGCCGAGGTGCGCGAGTTCGCCGGCCAGGAACTGGGCATCGCCGACCCGCAGGTCTGGGACGTCGGCTACGTCTCCGAGAAGCTGCGCGAGGCGCGCTACGCCTTCTCCGAGCAGGAAGTGAAGCAGTATTTCCCCGAGCCGGTGGTCCTGGCCGGCCTGTTCCGCCTGATCGAGACCCTGTATGGCCTGGAGATCAGCGCCGACCCGGCCCCGGTCTGGCACGAGTCGGTGCAGTTCCACTCCATCCGCGACAAGTCCGGCCAGCTGGTCGGCCAGTTCTACCTCGACCTCTACGCCCGCGAGAGCAAGCGCGGCGGCGCCTGGATGGACGACGCCATCACCCGCCGGCGCAAGGGCGAGGGCATCCAGACCCCGGTCGCCTACCTGAACTGCAACTTCACCAGCCCGATCGGCGGCAAGCCCGCCCTGTTCAGCCACGACGAGGTGATCACCCTGTTCCACGAGTTCGGCCACGGCCTCCACCACCTGCTCACCCGGGTCGAGGAACTGGGCGTGTCCGGCATCAACGGCGTCGAGTGGGACGCGGTCGAGCTGCCGTCCCAGTTCATGGAGAACTTCTGCTGGGAATGGGACGTGCTCAAGCACATGACCGCCCACGTCGACACCGGCGCGCCGCTGCCGCGCGAGCTGTTCGACAAGATGCTGGCGGCGAAGAACTTCCAGGCCGGCATGCAGACCATGCGCCAGCTGGAGTTTTCCCTCTTCGACATGCACCTGCACAGCGACTACGACCCCGCCGCGCAGACCCCGCAGGGCCTGCTCAACGGCATCCGGGAGCGCTGCTCGGTGCTCATGCCGCCGGCCTACAACCGCTTCGCCAACAACTTCTCGCACATCTTCGCGGGCGGCTACGCGGCCGGCTACTACAGCTACAAGTGGGCCGAGGTGCTGTCGGCCGACGTCTACGCCCTGTTCGAGGAACACGGCGTCCTCAACCCGGCCATCGGCGAACGGTTCTGGAGCGAGATCCTGGGCGTCGGCGGCAGCCGCGACGCCATCGACTCGTTCAAGGCCTTCCGTGGCCGCGAACCCACCATCGACGCCCTGCTCAGGCATAATGGCATGGTCTGACCCTGTCCCGGGAGGAACGCCATGAACCGCATCGCCGTTTTCCTGCTCGCCCTGGCCTGCGCGACCCCGGTCGTCGCCGGCGACCTGTACCGCTGGACCGACCATACCGGCCGGGTGCACTACTCCGACCAGCCGCCGCCACGCGACGTGAAGACCGTGAAGCGCATGGGCGGCACCGGCGCCACGACCGCCGAGGCCGGCGCCACCCGGCCGCCGGTGGTACTGTTCAACTCCAATTGCGGCGCCACCTGCGAGCAGGCGGCCGGCTACCTGCGCCAGCGCGGGGTGCCGTTCACCCTGAAGAGCGTCGACAAGGACGCCGCCACGGCCACCGAACTCAGGAAGCGCACCGGCGCCTTCGAGGTACCCGTGCTGTTCGTCGGCGACTCGATGCAGCGCGGCTATTCGCCCTCGGTCTGGGACAAGATGCTGGAAATGGCCGGCTATGCCGCCCCGGCCACCGCCGAAGCGCCACCGGCCAAACCATGACCATCGCCACCCTGCCCGAGCTGGCCGAGGCGGTCCGCGTCTTCGGCCGCGAGCGCGACTGGCACCTCTACCACACGCCCAAGAACCTCACCGCCGCCCTCATCGTCGAGGCCGCCGAACTGCTGGAGCCGTTCCAGTGGCTCACCCCGGAACAGAGCCTGAACCTGCCCGAGGCCAAGAAGGAGGCGGTGCGCCAGGAGATGGCCGACGTCCTGATCTACCTGGTCAGCCTGGCCAACTGCCTGGACATCGACCTGATCAAGGCGGCCGAGGACAAGCTGGCCATCAACGCCGCCAAGTACCCGGTCGAAAAGTGTCTTTCAAAGAAAGACACTTTCAGTGGAGACTAACCTTCAGGTTATGTCGAAACTAAAAGATCCCTCGCGCGCCAAATCACACGAACTATGAGCCTATTCCGACACCACCTGTTTTTCTGCCTCAACCAGCGCGAGGATGGCGGTCCCTGCTGTTCGAGCCACGATGCCGAGGCGATGTTCGAGCACGCCAAGAAGAAGGCCAAGGCCATGGGCCTGCACGGCAAGGGCGGCGACTGCCGGGTCAACCGGGCCGGCTGTTTCGACCGCTGCGACGAAGGCCCGGTCTGCGTGGTCTACCCGGATGCGGTCTGGTACACCTACGTCGACCAGGCCGACATCGACGAGATCCTGGAATCGCACCTGCGCGACGGCAAGCCGGTCGAGCGCCTGAAGATTTGAAACTGCTCCGGCTCCAGATCGCTTGTCCGGGCGCCACCGTCGAGACGGTGGTGGAAGACCCGGAGACCGAGTTGCGCGGCCTCGCCCTGGTCGCCCACCCGCACCCCCTGCACGGCGGCAGCCTGGACAACAAGGTCGCCCACACCCTGGCGCGCGCCGCCCTGGCCTGCGGCTATGCCGCGGTTCGGCCCAACTTCCGCGGCGTCGGCGCCAGTACAGGCCAGTACGATTACGGTATCGGCGAGGCCGAGGACCTGCTCGCCATCGCCGACCACCTGGCGCCCCAGTTCGGCTACCTGCCCTGGACCCTGCTCGGCTTCTCGTTCGGCTCCTACGTCCAGCACCGGGTCGCCCGCAACCTAGACGCCCGGCAACTGATCATGGTCGGCCCGGCAGTGTCCATGTACGACTTCAGCCGGCCGGCCATGCCGACCACCATCATCCACGGCGAAGAGGACGAACTGATCCCCCTCGCCGCCGTCCAGGGCTACGCCGCCGAGCACGGCATCCCGCTGCTGACCGTCGCCGGCGCCGGTCATTTCTTCCATGGCAAACTGACGGAATTGAAGACCGTGGTCGAAGGCCTCCTGCAAACATGAATGCCCCGCTCGCCATCACCGGCCTGACCAAGCGCTACGGCGGCAGCGCTGTGGTCGACGGCCTCGACCTCAGCATCGCGGCCGGCAAGTGCCACGGCCTGCTCGGCCCCAACGGCGCCGGCAAGACCACCACCCTGCGCCTGGCCCTGGGCCTGATCGAGGCCGATGCCGGCGACATCCGCCTGCTCGGCCACAAGATGCCGGCCGGCGCCCGGGCCGCACGCGCACGGGTCGGCGTGGTACCCCAGGTGGATAGCCTGGACCCCGATTTCACGGTGCGCGAGAACCTGCTCGCCTATGGCCGCTATTTCGGCATGGGCCGCGCCGAGGTCGAGGCACGGGTGCCCGAACTGCTCGATTTCGCCGGCCTCGCCGGCAAGGCCGACGCCACCGTGCCTAGCCTGTCCGGCGGCATGAAGCGGCGCCTGACCCTGGCCCGCGCCCTGATCAACGATCCCGACCTGGTGGTCCTGGACGAACCCACCACCGGCCTCGACCCGCAGGCCCGCCACCTGGTCTGGCAGGGCTTGCGCCGGCTCACCGCGCGCGGCAAGACCCTGCTCCTGACCACCCATTTCATGGACGAGGCGGAGCGCCTGTGCGACACCATCAGCATCATCGACAAGGGGCGCATCATCGTCGAGGGCTCGCCGCGGACGCTGATCGCCGAACATATCGAGCCCCAGGTGGTCGAGGTCTATGGCGATGGCCTGGCGGAATGGCGGATGTGCGCCCAGAACCTTTGCCGGCGCTGCGAGAGCGCCGGGGAATCGCTGTTCTGCTACACCGA
This sequence comes from Thiobacillus sp., assembly GCA_013335435.1. Classification (GTDB taxonomy): domain Bacteria; phylum Pseudomonadota; class Gammaproteobacteria; order Burkholderiales; family Thiobacillaceae; genus Parasulfuritortus. The sequence goes on from JAAXVP010000032.1 coordinate 17,193, forward strand.
CGACCCCGGCCCGGTGATCGCCGAACTGGATAGACAGCCCGACCTGCGCTACCTGCACCGCCCGGCCAACCTGGAGGACGTGTTCCTGAAGCTGACCGGCCGGGACTTGAGAGACTGAAAGGCAGTGACAAAGTGACGCGTAACAAAGTGACGCGTGACAAAGTGACGGGTAGCCTTGTCACTCTGTCACTTTGTCACTCGTCACCCAAATGAATTTCTTCCCCGTCTGGCAGCGCAACTACCTGGTCTGGAAGAAGCTGGCCATCCCGGCCATCCTCGGCAATCTGGCCGACCCCCTGCTCTACATGCTCGGCCTCGGCTACGGCCTCGGCCAGTTCCTGGGCGACATCGGCGGCGTGCCCTACCTGAACTTCCTGGCCGCGACTGCCCGGAGGACGCTGGACGATGAAGGGCGGCGTGCTCCAGCTACGCACCCC
>JAAXVP010000033.1 GCA_013335435.1 Thiobacillus sp.
ACTTTCGTAAAGTACGAACCACCCTTTTCACCCTTCACCCCGTGTGAAACCCTGCAGACGGGTATCGTGCTCCTAGATCCCCTCGAGCGGCTTGATCTTCGGCACCAGCACCTGGATCACCACCAGCGCAAGGACATACGCGGACCCCGCAATGTAGAACAGGGTCATGTAACTGCCCGTCCACTCCAGCAGATACCCCGCGGTCATCGAGAAGAGCATCCCCCCCACCGAACCGGCCATGCCACCGAAGCCACCGCCGCCGCCACCGCCGGCCATCCCCACCAAAACGGTCGGCTCGCCCATTGCGATGGTATCGGGCGGCCCGACGCATATCGCCATGTCGCTCACGCGCGCCTGCGGCATGTTGCCGGTGAGTACGGTAAAGGCCCCCATCACGATTGGGCCGCCGACATGCGGCACAAAGCCGGTGACCATCGGGCAGGTATGCATGTCGCCGATGCGCGCGGCCGGCTTGCCCCCGATCAGGACGGTCGGGAAGCCGACCGCGATGACCCCGCCGTGGGCGGTCTGGTCACCAAGGCGTGCGGCGGGTAGCGTCATGTCCAGTCATCCGTTGGGCAGCCATCGTGAGCATCCGGAACCATCCTAGTTGATCTTCACCAGGGTACCCTTGATGGTAAGCAACGCCCCCGCCTCTGCGGTGAGCGTGGCGCCGGCCTTGACTTCGACCATGGTGTCGCCGTTGACCTTGATCTGCGGCGACTTGAGGTCCACCTTGCCCGGTTCCATGACCAAGGTGCTGCCCCCTATCTTGAGGGTGATCTTCGAGGTCGCCTCCAGCAAGATCTCCTTGGCCTTCACGCTGTACAGGCCCGCAGGCGCCTCATGGCTGACATTGCCCTGGTCGACGGTCATCCCGACGTTGCCCTCAGTCACGCCGACGGCGACATTGCCTTTCGACACGGTCAGGCTGTCGTTGCCCTTTTCAAGCGTTTCGCTGCGGTTACCCTCCTTGATCACCAGGGTCTCGTCCTTCTGGATGCTGGTGCTCCTGCTCGCCCCGACGGTGCGCGCCTCGGCCTGTTCCACCATGGTGGTCAGGTTGCGCTCGGCGTGCACATAAACCAGTTCCTCGCCCTTCTTGTCCTCGAAGCGGATCTCGTTGAAGTTGTCGGTACCGCCGCCGGGCGAACTGCGGCTCTTGATGCCGGTCTGGGTCTGGTTGGCCGGCAGGGCATAAGGCGGCATCTGGTCGGCGTTGTAGACCCGGCCGGTAATGATCGGCCAGTCCGGATCGCCCTCCAGGAAGGATACGATCACCTCCTGGCCGATGCGCGGCAGGGCCACCGCCCCCCAACTTTTGCCGGCCCAGGGCTGCGAGACGCGGATCCAGCAGGAGCTGTTCTCGTCCATCTGGCCATAGCGGTCCCAGTGGAACTGCACCTTCACCCGGCCGTACTCGTCGGTCCAGATCTCCTCGCCCGACTTGCCCACCACCACCGCGGTCTGCGGCCCCTGGACGATCGGCTTGGGGGTCTGGCGCGACGACCGGAACGGCGTTCCGCCCTTGGGGATGACGGTGAAGCTGCAACTGAAGTCCTGCTCGCCGCCACCGGACGAGGGTGCCGCGTCGGTGACCTGGAAACTGGCCGCCGTGATCAGGTACTCCTGGTTCAGGCTATCGAGCGGATGCTTGGTCAGGGTGATCAACCGGCCCACCTCGATCTGTTGCGCGTTGCTGCCGGCCTGGCTGACCTCGTACTGGGACTGCAACTCCTCGATACGCATCTGGGCGTAGTGCTCGCCCTCGCTCGGTTCGACGTATTCGCCCGGATAGTCGTAAATCTCGAACTCGGCCTGGTCGTGCGTACGGGTGATCTTCTTGGCCTTGGCCAGTTCGGCCTTGGGCTTCTTGAAATCGTAGTCGTCGGTCGCGAAATTGCCCGGCTGGATCTCCATGACGGTATCCCAGGCGGTGACATAGGGGTTGTCGGACGACATCCCCTCGGGCGTGGAGTTGAACTCGATCGTCTGCAGGAGCGGGTGCGGCTCGTGCGTGCCCATGTCGTCCGCCAGCACCATCACATGCTTGTCCTGGGCGTGTTCGAACCAGTAGTAGATGCCCTCCTGCTCCATCAGGCGGCTGATGAAGTTGAAATCGGTTTCCCGGTATTGCACGCAGTATTCCCAAGACTGGTAGCTGCCATTCAGGCGCGACTCAACGCTGCTGAAGGCAGCGAAGCCGCTCCGGGCCATCACCTCCTGGATGACCGTGGGAACATCCTTGTCCTGGAATATCTGACAGGTCGAGGTGCGGGTGAGAAACCACAGCCAGGGTCGCACGGTCATCTGGTAGGCGAACCCCAGACCGTCCTTGTAGGCGGTCGTCGACACCTCGCCGAGCAGGGCGAAGCGGGTGACATAGCCGTTGAAAAAGCGCTGGCTGCGCAGGCCGCAATCCATCCGCACCGTGACGCTCTTGCCCAGGATGTCCTTGGCCCCGATGTTCTTGCGCTTGCTGACCAGGCTGACCTGGTACTCGCTCAGGCGGCCCAGCCCCTCATTGCCCGAGAAACGCTGGACGATGAAGACGTCGGGCCCGAGCGGGGTATCGATTTCCAGCAAACGCGCCTGGCTTCGCGACAACATGGACATGATCGACTCCTCAGTCTCTGCCACCCTGTTTATGGGCGATGATCGCCAGGCCCGCCACCGGCTTGCCGGCCTCGCTACGCAGTATAACCCGCTCGATTTCAACATCGACGAAACCCGCCGTGGCGAGCACTTCCGCCACGTAGGCCGGAGAATGACTGTAGCGGCCGTGCAGGTTGATGCCAAAACCGGCGCCGTCGACCGCTTCGACCGTGAAGATCAGCGTACCACCCGGGCGGAGTGCGTCATGGGCGGTCCCGACCACCTTTGCCAATGCGCCGAAGTAGCACAATGTGTCGGCCGACACGATCAGGTCGAAGGCCCCGGTGGCGGCCGCCAGATAGGCGGTCAGCTCGGCCTTGACCAATTCGCCGTAGACCTGGCGCGGCGCCGCCCTGGCCAACATCCGCTCGGACAGGTCGACGCCGACCAGACGGGTGGCGTAGGGGGCGAGATGCGGCCCGCACAGGCCGGTGCCACAGCCGGCGTCGAGGATGTCCAGACTACCGGACGGCTCGCCCAAGGCCCGTCGCACCGCCTCGGCCACCAGCTCCGGGGCACGGTAGTGGAGCATCTCCAGCTTGGCGTCGAAACTGTCGGCGAAGGCATCGAAGGTGGTCTCGACGTAGGCGTCGGCGGCCCGCTCCGGCACATCATCGCCGGAACAGGCGGCCAAGTGGTGCCGGGCAACCGGGTTGTCCGGCTCCTCGGCCAGCCAGTCGCGGTAGACCTGGGCGGCACGGTCGAGCTCGCCCAGGCTGGTGTAGGCGCGCGCCAGGAACTTGTGGTAACGGGCATGGCGCGGGTTGAGGACGATGGCCCGGTTGCCCAGTTCGAGGGCCTCGTCGATGCGGCCCTGGGCCAGGCGCAGGGCACCCAGGTTGTGGTAGGCCTCCGGCTGCTCGGGGCGCAGTGCCATGGCGTGACGGTAGGCGACCTCGGCGGCCTCCAGTTCGCCCCGGGCACGGTACAGGATGCCAAGGTTGTTGTGGGCCTCGGCGAAGTCGGGCACCAGCGCCAGGCAGCGCCGGTAGGCCGCGATCGCCTCGTCCAGGCGGCCGGCCTCCAGCAACACGTTGCCCAGGTTGTTGAACAGGCCGGGATCGTCCGGGCTCAGCGCGGCGGCCCGGCGCAGGAGTTCGAGGGCGGCCTCGTGGTCGCCGCGCTGGTGCTGGAGGATGCCGAGGAACTGCAGGGCCACCGGCTCGTCCGGGCCGTCGGCCAGGACCATGCGGTAGATCTGTTCCGCCGCGTCCAGGTTGCCGGCCCGGTGGACCTGGCGGGCGAAGTCCAGCGCCTCCGCCCGGGTCAGGACGTATTCGACCTGCTCGCCCGCCGCCGTCATGGCCTAGCCTCCAGGCTCAGCTGTAGGTGTAGCTGAATTCGCCGTCGGCGACGCTGACATGAACCTTCTCGATCGGCTTGCCTTCCATCATGTGCTCCAGGAAGTGCCGGCTGATCGCCGGCAACACGGTGTTGGTCAGGATCGTGTCGATCATGCGGCCACCGCTCTCCAGCTCGGTACAGCGACTGGTGATCAGCTTGACCACCTCGTCGTCGTAGGTGAACGGGATCTTGTGGTGCTCCTTGATGCGCTTGGCGATACGGCCCAGCTGCAGGCGGGCGATCATGCCGATCATCTCGTCGTTGAGCGGGTAGTAGGGGATCACCACCAGGCGGCCCAGCAAGGCGGGCGGGAAGACCTTGAGCAGCGGCTCGCGCAGGGCCTTGGCGATGGCCTCCGGCTCGGGGATCAGGTCCGGGTCCTTGCACAGGTTCATGATCAGGTCGGTGCCGGCGTTGGTGGTGAGCAGGATCAGGGTGTTCTTGAAGTCGATCACCCGGCCCTCGCCGTCCTCCATCCAGCCCTTGTCGAAGACCTGGAAGAAGATCTCGTGCACGTCCGGGTGGGCCTTCTCGACCTCGTCGAGCAGAACCACGCTGTACGGCCGCCGGCGCACCGCCTCGGTCAGCACGCCACCCTCGCCGTAGCCGACGTAGCCCGGAGGCGCGCCCTTCAGGGTGGAGACGGTGTGCGCTTCCTGGTACTCGCTCATGTTGATGGTGATGACATTCTGCTCGCCACCGTAGAGCGCCTCGGCCAGGGCCAGGGCGGTCTCGGTCTTGCCGACGCCGGAGGTGCCGGCGAGCATGAACACGCCGATCGGCTTGTTCGGGTTGTCCAGCCCGGCGCGCGAGGTCTGGATGCGCCGGGAGATCATCTCCAGGGCATGATCCTGGCCGATGATGCGCTGGCCGATCAGCTTGGGCAGGTTGAGGATGGTCTCGACCTCGTTCTTGGCCATGCGGCCGACCGGAATGCCGGTCCAGTCCGCCACCACGCTGGCCACCGCCTGGTAGTCGACCGTGGGCAGGATGAGCGGGTGCTCGCCCTGCAGCTCGGTGAGCTTGTCCTGCAGGACCTTGAGCTGGGCCAGCAGGGCCTCGCGTTCCTCGTCCGACAGTTGCGGCGCCTGGGCCGCCTTGGCGGCGGCGTCGGCGGCGTTCTCCAACTGGCTGCCGGTGCCTTCCACCGCGCCGACCTGGCCGCGCAGCTTGGCGCGGGTGGCCAGGAGTTCGTCGACCAGAGCCTTTTCCTCGTTCCAGCGCGTTTCCAGGGTAGCCAGGCGTTCGTGCTCGTCGTGCAGCTGCTCGTTGACCGAGGTCTCACGCCCGGCCACCTCGATGCCGATGCTCTTCTCGCGGGCGATGATCTGCTGCTCGGTTTCCAGGGCGTCGATACGCTTGCGGCTGTCGTCGACCTCGGCCGGCACCGCGTGCAGGCTGACCGCGACGCGGGCGCAGGCGGTATCGAGCAGGCTGACCGACTTGTCGGGCAACTGGCGGGCCGGGATATAGCGATGGGACAGCTTCACCGAGGCCTCCAGGGCCTCGTCGAGGATCTGCACCTTGTGGTGCTTTTCCATGGTGCTGGCGACGCCGCGCATCATCAGGATGCCCTTGTGTTCGGACGGCTCGTCGATCTGCACGACCTGGAAGCGCCGGGTCAGGGCCGGGTCCTTCTCGAAGTACTTCTTGTACTCGGCCCAGGTGGTGGCCGCCACGGTGCGCAGGGTGCCGCGCGCCAGGGCCGGCTTGAGCAGGTTGGCGGCATCGCCGGTGCCGGCCGCGCCGCCGGCGCCGACCAGGGTGTGGGCCTCGTCCATGAACAGGATGATCGGCTTGGGCGAGGACTGCACCTCCTCGATGACCGAGCGCAGGCGCTGCTCGAATTCGCCCTTCATGCTCGCGCCGGCCTGCAACAGGCCGATGTCGAGGGAGAGCAGCTCGACATCCTTCAGTTGCGGCGGCACGTCGCCGCGCGCGATGCGGGCGGCGAAGCCCTCCACCACGGCGGTCTTGCCGACCCCGGCCTCGCCGGTCAGGATCGGGTTGTTCTGGCGCCGGCGCATCAGGATGTCGACGATCTGGCGGATCTCCTCGTCGCGTCCGACGATGGGATCGAGCTTGCCGTTGCGGGCCTGCTCGGTCATGTTGACGGTGAACTTCTTGAGCGCTTCCTGCTTGCCCATGGCGGCCGGGGCGATGGCGCCGCTGGCCTCGCCGGGCGCCGCACCGCCGCCGACCTGGGAGCCGTCCTGGGCGACCAGGACCTCCTCGGGCGAACCGGACAGGATGCTGCGGAAGCCCTCGACGAGATCATCCGGCTTGATCTTCCTGAACTCGCCCGAGATCGCCAGGAGGGCGTTGCGCAGGGTCGGCGTCTTCATGCCGGCGACCAGCAGGTGGCCGGTGCGCACGGCGCCCTCGCCGAACATCAGGGTGCCGAACACCCAGCCGCGCTCCACCGATTCCTCGATGTTGGGCGAGAAATCGGAGATCGCCGTCGCCCCGCGCGGCAGGCTGTCCAGGGTGGCGGTCATGTCGGCGACCAGGCGCGAGGCGTCGAGGTCGAAATGCTTGACGATGCGGTGCAGGTCGCTGTCCTGGCTCTGGAAGATCTGGTGCAGCCAGTGCACCAGCTCGACATAGGGGTTGCCCCGCAGCTTGCAGAACACGGTGGCGCCCTCGATGGCCTTGTAGGCCAGGGGATTCAACTTGCCGAACAGGGAAACGCGACTGATCTCACTCATGGCTGCACCTATTTTCTAGTTGGTTGATTGATTGAACGCCGGCCCGGCCAGGGGGGCGCTTATCCAATACTCCTGCCTGCCTCTTCATCATGTCCTGCTCCATCATGCCGTCGCCACCCCGGACATCGCCCGGCCGGCGTGGCCGATGAGGACACGGCGCCGTCCCGGGCCATGTCCGCGGCCGCCGGGCCGGGAATGCCTTCCTCGCCCCATGGCCGATCAGGAGTAGTCGCCCAGCATCACCGCTTCGCTGTAGTACTCGAAGTTGTCGGCATTCTCGCGCGCCTGGCCGGGGTTGCTGGTCGCCAGTGTCTTGCACTTGCTCTTGCCGTACTTGTGGTCCTTGGTGCCCAGCACGATGTGGGTCATCTCGTGGATGATCACCCCCAGCGGGTTGTCGTTGCGCATCTCCTTGTCGACCTTCACCCAGGCACCGCCCGACTGCGACCACGAAACCTGGGTCGCGCGCCAGAATGCGCCGCACAGGTAGATCTTCGGCACCGGCACGTTGTAGCCCGGATCCGTGTAGACATAGGCGAAGACGTTGTCCTTGGCCGGACTGTCGTCCCGGATCACTTCCACACCGCCGTGCAAGCGCTGGTAGACCTGCTGGTACTTGCGCGACAGCTCCGGGCCCAGCCCCGTTTCCGAGGGCTTATGGCCGAACCATAGCTGCATGCGGTCGCGTTCCTTGGCGTCGTACTTGGCGCGCATGAGCGCCATCGAGGCACGGTTGACCGATTCCTCGACCTTCTCGATGGCCAGGAAGGCCCGGTTCTTTTCCAGAGAAGTGGCCGTACCGATGAAGGTGATCCCACCCTTCGACGCCTTGATCTGCGCCAGGCAGTCGGCCAGCATCTTGGCCAACTGATCCGCCTTGAGGTCCTTGATCGCCTTCTTCTTGGCCTCCACCTCGAACAACTGCAGGGGTTTGCCGCCTTTTTCGGGATCGCCCAGGGTTCCGGCAGCCAGCAGCACGGCCCGGATGTAATGACGGCGGTCAGTCTCCGACGAGCGGCCGATAATGTCGAAACGCGAGCCCAGGGACAACGCTTCGACATATTTTTCCGGGTTGGGCAGCTTGTTGATCTTGTCGGCGATCACGTTCACCGCGTGGTCCGCGATATCCGGCGCCGCCTTGCTGCGGATGAACTCGGCGGTATCGGCGAAGCGCTTGTCGACTGGTTTCTTGCGTAGCATTCCCATTTCAATCTCCTTATCCAGCGGATCGTTCGACGTGGCCGTTCATTGCACCGACTGCCCGCCGCAGAATTGCAAATCCCCCGCGTCCGTGGCGTCCGGGCGCACACCCTGCCAGGTGGTCCAACCCAGACGGACACCGCCGCCAAGCCGGGGTTCGGGAATTTGCTCCTTGCGCAACACCAGTCGCAAATCCCAGTGGAACTCGTAGCCGACATAGTTGCTGATCCAGTCGGCCAACCGGCGCAGGCTGACGCGACCGGGCAGGAAACGCTCGTAGTCGGCCAGGGAGAGCGGCCCGAGGACGATGCGGAACTTGCTTTGCGCATCCCACATGCGTTCGCCCAAGACCGCGCTGATGCCCAGTTGCGCCGTCTCCTCGCCGCGCCCGATGCGGGTCTGGGCGTCGCGCGGCAGGGGCAGCCAGTGGCCGATGCATTGCTCGATCCGTACCGGCACCCGGAAGAAGCTGGCCAGCATCACTTCCAACGACTCGGCATTCCGAACCTGGCGTGCGAACAGGCCGGTAAAGGCGATCTTGGCGTAGTCCGGCACACTGTCGCGGCCGCGCAGGCTGTCCATGCCGAGGCCGCCGAAGGCACCCAGGTAGTGGCCGAAGGCATCGTCGCCCGGCCGATCCAGGCTGACCGTCGGCTGGGTGCGCGCCCAGGCCCGGTAGAACAGCGACAACAAGCGGTGGTGGAAGACATCCAGGAAACGCACCAGGGTCGGATCGCCCTGGTTGCGCAGCCGATCGCGGGCGAACTCGGTCAGGTGCAGGGGGAGCGGGCCGTTCGGCCCGAGCAGGCCGAGGAAACTGACCAGCAGCCGGGCCGGCCGGCCGTCCTTGCCCGGCTCGAGGGCGCGTATGGTGGACGGCGCGAAAGCCATGGAGGCCTCCTGGGCCAAGCGCAGGCTGTCGTCCTTGAGACGCTTCGAGGTGCCGATGCGTGGCTTGTCCGGCTCGGCGGATTCCAGCCGGCGCAGCGCCTGGAAGAAATCGAAGGCGTAGGGGGTCTCGGCCAGGCGACCGAGCAGGGCTAGAGTATCTGCCTTTGACCCAGCCTGGCCGGCCATCGCTTGATCTCCCCCCGGCTGACGGAATGCAGCACGGTCTGGGTGAATGAGTTGAGGGACACGTGGCGGGCGAAGAAATGCTCCAGCACGGCCCCCAGGAGGAAGATGCCGCTGCCTTCGAAGGGACGCTCGTCGAAGGTGAGCGCGATCTCGACGCCGCGCCCGAAGGCGATCGGCCCGGCCGAGGCGGACGGGATGCGGGTGATGATCTGGCGCGCAGCGACCGACTGCACCCCTTCCACCTGCTTGTGCAGGGCCGAATGCATGTCCAGGCCGTACAGGCCGAGCATCTCGCGCAGGGCGGCGGCGCCCTCGCGCGCACCGGCGTCGAGCAAGGACAGGTAGTTGAGCGACAGATGGCTGATCAGCCGCCAGGGCGTTTCCCCTTCCAGGACCGGTGCGACCGGCCGCGACGGCCCCTTCAGGCAACGGATGCCGCTCACCGGCGCCGCCACCTCCAGGGAGAAGTCGTTGTTGTTGCCCAGGGACAGGAACAGGGGCAGGTCACGGTTCGAACACAAGGTGGTGACCGAAAGCTGCTTCAACTCCGACGAATAGGGCGCCTGACCGGGATCGACCAGGGAAATGAACACCTCGGTGCCGACATAGCTGGAACGGGCGCCCTTCAGCTTCTGCGTCGACGAAAGCACACGCGGGACGCGGCGCAGGGTGTAGTAGGCGCCGTACTGGGTGGAGACCTGGTCGTGAATGGCATAGAAGGGCTCGAACGCCTGCTGGGCCTCGGCCCCGGCGCCGTAGCCGGTCACCTCGCCGACCTGGTAGACCTCGTAATCCATCGGCCGGGTCCGTTCCGGCACCACTTGATACTCGTGCTCGGCATCGTTGAGGTGGATGCGGTCCGCCCGCTTGGGGAACAGGTTGACCACCGGTGTGGCGTTGAGCACGAAGTTGCCGGCGTCGACGACCTTTTCCAGGCTGGCGTCGGCCTTGTTCAGCAGCAGGACGATCTCCAGGCTTCCGCTCTCGCAACGCGCCACGGCCCGCTCCAGGCCGGCCAGGTCGACGAACAGGAAGCGGGCCGGGAAGGCGCTGTACTCCTTGAGCAGACGATAGCCGCCGAAGGCCCGCGGCGACTGCGGCAGCAACGCCTCGTCTTCGGAGAAACCGACCGGCTGGACTGCGCCCGGGCCGAGCATCTCGTACCACTGGCCATCGCCCTGGCGTGCCAGGACGGCGACGGTATTGGCGCATATCTGCTCGTAGAGCTTGTGCGCCGTACCCTCCTCGCCGGACAGGTGCAGGGTCAGGCGGTCGAGCACGGTCTCCCGGAAGGACAACCCGGCCGTGCACTCCAGTTTCAGGCTCAGGGCGGCCCGCGCGGCCTTGGGCAGGTCGGGACCGCTGCCGGCGATGGTCGGCAGATAGCCCTGGTAGCGCGCCTCGGTCAGCCGCACCGGCCAGAAGGTCACCTTATGCGCCGTGCGGAACACGCAGGCGGTGCTCTCACCCGGTTGCAGGCGCGAGCGCAGGACGGTCTGCCTGGGCAGCGTAAAACCCTGGGCCAGGGCCGGCTCATCGAGATCGACCTGAAACTGGACGATGGCCATGGCCGGCGTCGGCGCCTGATAGCCCGGGTAGACCATCTCCAGCAAGTTCTGGGTGAAGACCGGGAATTCCGAATCGATCTTGAGCTGGATGCGCCCGGTCAGGTAGGCAAAGCCTTCGAGCAGCCGTTCGACATAGGGGTCCGGACACTCCTTGGCGTCGACATCCAGGCCCAGGCGGGCGGCGATCTTGGGAAACTCGCGGGCGAACTCGGCGGCGCCCTCGCGGATATGCAGGAGTTCCTGGTTGTAATAGTCGAGCAGTCTCGGATCCATGGCTAGCCCCGTCCCGCCTCGACCACGCGGGATTCGCCGCTCTCCATGTCCAGCTCGGTGCGCAGGAGCAGATCCAGGGGATAGGGCTGCGCCCACATCTGCGCCTCGATACGGAACGAGACCACGTTGTGCCGGGTAAACCGATCCTCGTTGGTCTCGACCTTGACACGCACCGTATCCGCCAGCAGGCGCGGCTCGAAATCGATGATGCTGCGCCGGAGCATCTGCTCCACCTCGCGCAGGTTGAGCGCCGCGGCCGGCCGGCCGGACAGGGCCGGAATGCCATAGTTGACCACCGAGCGGCGCACCTGCGGGTAGTCCTCGAGGCCGGCATCGTCATGCTGGGTGGCATTGAACAGCCAGTTCAGGTCGCGCAGCACGCTTTCGCGCAGGCGCGAACTGGAATAGGACCGGGCATCGCGCACCTCGGTGCGCTTGTCCGGCTCGTTGTCGATAAGCCTGTCCAGGAGTGACGGGTTGAGGCGTTCCTTGGCAACCGGCTCGGGCATCTCAGTGGCTCAGGTCGATCTTGCGGACATCCAGCAGCGGGTATTCGTCGGCATCGGTCGACCACATGCGTTGGCCCAGGCCGACAAAGGTGTCCGGCGCGATCTCCAGCCAGTCGGTGCGCCGGGCCAGCTTGATGGCGTCGTCGGCCGACAGCTCGGAACCCGGATAGCGGACCGGCAACAGGGCGACGTTCTCGCCGCCGTTGCTGAAGGTCAGGGTAGCCGGCAACCAGACCATGTCGCGCAGGTCCTCCGGCGGTTCGATTTCGATCCGGGCCAGGCGATCGAAAGGTATCCAGTAATACTTGCCGTCCAGGATCGCCTCCAGGACCGGCCCCAGGCGCATGTCGGCATCGGCCAGCCAGGCGAAGGCCTGGCCGTCGATGCTGCCTGCGCTCTGCGGCGCCGCCTCGAAGGCCTGCTCGCGCAGCTTGGCCGCCTCGGCGTGATGACCCGCGCCATCCAGGCGCATCGCCTCCAGCAGCCAGGCCAGCCACTCCACCGGGTCGCCCAGGACCAGGGGCTGCCGGGTACCGGCAAAGACTTGCTGGCGCAGGGCCTCGCATTGCAGCGCAGGCTGATAGGTCTGCACCATGGCCAGGGTTTCCTTGTCCAACTCGGCCAGGGTGGCGAGCTGGGTAGCCGCCTTTTCCCATTGCCCGAGCAGGCTGTAGACCTGGAACAACAGGATGCGGTGGCTTATCCGGGCCGGTTCCGCCCGGACCGCGGCCTGCACGGCCGCCAGGGCCGCCGCCAGATTGCCCTCCTTGAGGGCGAACTCGATCGAGTCAGCCTGCATATGCAGCCATCCTTCGCGTCAAATGGCGAACACGACCCGAGCCGTCGGGGCAGGCCAAGCCTGCCCGGGCGGACGGGTCACCCGCTCGACAGGACCGGGCGTCAGGCGCCCTTGTTGGTGGTCAGGTCGTAGCTAGCCTTGATGTCGCCGCCAAGGGTACCGTCCGGCTTCTGCGGCTTGTAGATCATCTCGATCTTGGAGAAGGCGAAGCTGAGCGACTCGGTCGGGGTCTCGTTGCTGGCGGACAGCTGGTACGAGGTCACCATGCAGTCGGTGAAGGTGATCTTGTAGTACTCCTGCTGCTCCTTGCCGGCCTTGCGCCCGACCAGGACCATCGACTTGATGTGCTCGCCGATGGCGCAGACCTTCATCAGGTTGACCGAGCTCTTGTCCACCACCTTCATGACCGAGAAGTCGGACATGTCGACCCGGCCCGCGCCGGCACCGCCGGTACGGCTGCCGATGGTGGCCGAGTTGGACTCGCCCCAGCTCCAGGACAGCAGCTCGATCTCGCCCTTGTGTTTGTCATCGGTCGACTCGCCGTCAATACCGTCGATCTTCAGAAAATAGTCAACATTCGCCATCTCATTCTCCTTTCAGGATCACTCTATTTTGCCGGGAACGGCGGCACCGCCCCCGACACCTCTCTGGAACGATTCCACACCGGCGCCTTAACCACCGCCCTTGAGCGACGGCAGCTTGGACACCAGGCGCAGGGAAACGGTCAGCCCCTCCAGCTGGTAATGCGGCTTGAGATAGAAACGCGAGGTGTAATAGCCCGGATTGCCTTCCACCTCCTCCACCACCACTTCCGCCGAAGCCAGGGGCTTCTCGGCCTTGACCTCCTCGGAGGAATGCTCGGGATCGCCGTCGACGTAGTTGGTGATCCAGTCGTTCAGCCAGCGCTGCATCTCGCCGCGGCTCTTGAACGAACCCAGCTTGTCGCGCACCATGCATTTCAGGTAGTGGGCGAACCGGCAGGTGGCGAACAGGTAGGGCAGACGCGCCGCCAGGTTGGCGTTGGCGCTGGCATCCGGATCGTCGTACTCGGCCGGCTTCTGCAGCGACTGGGCACCGATGAAGGCGGCGAAATCGCTGTTCTTGCGGTGCACCAGGGGCATGAAGCCGTTCTTGGCCAGTTCCGCCTCGCGCCGGTCGCTGATGGCGATCTCGGTCGGGCACTTCATGTCGACACCACCGTCGTCGGTCGGGAAGGTATGCACCGGCAGGTTGGGCACGGCACCGCCAGACTCCACCCCGCGGATACGCGAACACCAACCGTATTCCTTGAACGAGCGGTTGATGTTGACCGCCATGGCATAGGCCGCGTTGGACCAGGTGTACTTGTTGTGATCGGCGCCCTCGGTGTCTTCCTCGAAGCTGAACTGCTCGACCGGGTTGGTCTTGGCGCCGTAGGGCAGGCGAGCCAGGAAACGCGGCATGGCCAGGGCCAGGTAGCGGGCATCTTCCGATTCGCGCAGGGAACGCCAGGCGGCGTACTCGGCGGTCTGGAAGATCTTGGTCAGGTCACGCGGGTTGGCCAGTTCCTGCCAGCTGTCCATCTGCATCACGGTCGGGCTGGCCGCCGCGATGAAGGGCGAATGCGAGGCCGCGGCCACCTTGGACATCTCGCCCAGGAGTTCGACGTCCTGCGGGCTCTGGTCGAAATAGAAATCGCCCACCAGGCAACCGTAGGGCTCGCCGCCGAACTGGCCGAATTCCTCTTCGTACAGCTTCTTGAAGATCGGGCTCTGGTCCCAGTTGGTGCCCTTGTAGCGCTTGAGCGTCTTGTGCAGGTCGGTCTTCGAGATATTGAGGACGCGGATCTTCAGCTGCTCGTCGGTTTCGGTGTTGTTGACCAGGTAGTTGAGGCCGCGCCAGGCGCTTTCCAGCTTCTGGAAGTCCTCGTGGTGGAGGATCTTGTTGATCTGCTCGGTCAGCTTCTGGTCGATGGCCGCGATGATGGCCTCGATGGTCTTGACCGCATCGTCGGACACGATGGCGGTATCGGCCAGGGCCTGTTCGGCCAGGGTGCGTACCGCCGACTCGACGGCGGACTTGGCCTGGTCGGTCTTGGGCTTGAATTCTTTCTGCAGCAGGGCGGAAAACGCATCCAGCTCAGCCTCGGCGACGTTGGGCTGTTGCAGTGTTTCTTGTTGGTTGGCCATTATGGAGTCTCCTGATTGCGTCTGGTCGGGTGCTTATTCCTGCTCGGCGGGCTTGGGCGCGGCCGCCAGCGAGTTCAGCAGGGCAGGATCCTTGAGCACCTTGGCCACCAATTCTTCGGCGCCGGTCTTGCCGTCCATGTAGGTCATCAGGTTGGAGAGCTGGGTACGCGCCTCCAACAACTTGTTGAGCGCCTCGACCTTCCTGGCCACCGCGGCGGGCGAAAAATCGTCCATGCTCTCGAAGGTGATGTCGACGTTGAGGTTGCCCTCGCCGGTCAGGGTGTTCGGCACCTGGAAGGCGACGCGCGGCTTCATGGACTTGAGACGTTCGTCGAAGTTGTCGACGTCGATATTCAGGTACTTGCGATCGGCCACGGCGGGCAACGCTTCGGCGGGTTTGCCGGAGAGGTCGGCCATCACGCCCATGACGAAGGGCAGCTGAACCTTCTTCTGGGCGCCGTAAAGCTCGACGTCGTACTCGATCTGGACACGGGGGGCGCGATTGCGCGCGATGAATTTCTGACTGCTGCCTGCCATTTCCTCTACTCCTTAAAAGAAGTTGTGGTGTTCGGTCACACTGCCCGTACCGCTCAATACTCGTTTTCCTCGAACTTGATGCCGCCGATCAGCTCGATACGTTCCTTGGCCTCCGGCATCAGTTCGCGCACGATGTCGACGAAATCCATCTCCAGCAGCTTGACCGCCCGGTCGACCAGCATGGGCGCCGGACTGCTCGGCTCGGCCCGCTTCAGGAAATCCGACACCTGGCGCAGAACCCGGACGGCATCGGCCCGGGTGGCCAGACCGCCGACCGACTGCCCGCCGGCCGCCGGCACGGCCACGGTGCCGAGATCGGCACCGACCGTCTCGTCGACGGCCTGACCGCCGGACTGTTCGGCGTAGAAATTACGGATGGTCTTCAGTTGCCGGGCCAGTTCGCCAAGGTCCTGGCTGGTGCCGCCCTGTTCGCTGAAGGTCGACTCGATGTCAGCCAGGGCGGCCAGGGCGGCATCCACCGCTGCCTGGCGTCGGCCGTTTTCCTCGCCGTCACCCTCTTGCCAGGCGCCGGAAAGCATGGCCAGGCCGACCGGCTGCTCGCCTTCGCGGGCTTCCAGACGGCTCTGGGCGATGTCGAGGTCGCGCAGGTTGAAGCGGCCGACGCCGGGCGCCGCGACGATGGGGGTGGTCCGGAACAAGGGCAGGAAACGTTCCGGGTCGACCAGGAGGGCGAGGGCGTTGAGGCGCTCGATGGGGTCGTTACCCTCGTCCTCGATCAGGTCCGGGTGCAAGGAAGGCCAGAACTGGCTAACCAGGGCGGCGATCAGGCTCAGGCCCGTGGCCAGGCCGGGCAGGCCGTCCAGGCGCATCAGGGCCAGGGTCAGGTAATAGGCCACCCGGATATCGTGGGTGCGCCTGGACAACTCCAGGGCCAGGTCGCGCACCTGGCGCCAGTCCGGCTCCTCGGCGCCCACGGTCTCGCCGGAAACCGGGTCGTAGACGCCGGGCTTGCCCACCGCGATGCGCTCCAACTCCTGGAACGCGGCATCGTATTCGAGGTTGTCGCCCGAAGGGCTGTCGTCGCTGATCGGCTGTACGAGACTATCGATATCCAGATCCGCCATACCTGCTCCCTTGCATTGCCGTCTCCTAGTGTCTCTTCATCTTATTACGCAAACACGCCATTGGCATGGTCATCGAATCATACACATCTCAATGCTAGATTCTTGTCGGCCATTCGAATAGGCTGGCTTCTTGGTGTTGAAGAATCTATACCATAGCACATATTATTTTGATACCGCCCGTCCGGTCTGGCCTGTGAGGAGACGCAGGTCGGGGCGCCATCCGACAAGAAAGAATGAAATGCGCGAGGCATGCGAATGAGCCAGCAAAACCGTGTCGTCTGGTCCGAGGGCCTGTTTCTCAGGCCCCAACATTTCCAGCAGGCGGAACGCTTCATCGAGCACTGGATAGAGAACCGCGTCGGCCCCGGATTCGCTTATGGCTATGGCTTTACCAGGCTGGTGCTCGACCAGGAGTTGCTCAAGCTCGGCAAGCTCGGCATCCGTTCTGCCCGCGGCATCATGCCCGACGGCACCCCCTTCGCCATCCCCGAGGAATGCCCGGCCCCGCCGCCGCTCGAGGTGCCGACCGACTGCAAGGACACGGTGGTTTTCCTGGCCCTGCCCCTGCGCCGCGCCGGCCTGCCCGAGATCAGCCTGGAGGGCGGCGGCGGCCTGCCCCGCTTCCGTTCCGTGGATGCCAAGATCGGCGACAACATCGCCGGCATGACGGGCGAAGCGGACATGAAGCTGGGCCAACTCGACCTCAAGCTCGTCCTGGCCGGCAACGCAACCGAGGCCTATGCCACCCTGTCCGTCGCCAAGATCACGGAACGGCGCAGCAACAACACGGTGGTGCTGGCCGAGAACCACATCCCGCCCTGCCTGGACTGCCGCGCCAACGAAACCCTGCACGACTACCTGCGCGAGATCGCCAGCCTGCTCGGTCACCGCGCCAACGCCCTGGCCGGACGCCTGGGCCAGCCCGGCCAACAGGGCGTGGCGGAGATCTCCGATTTCCTGATGCTCCAGGTAGCCAACCGCTACGACCCCCTGTTCCGGCATTTGCAGGACCGCGACATCCTGCATCCGGAGACACTCTACGGCACCTGTCTGGGCCTGGCCGGCGACCTCGCCACCTTCACCCACGCCAACCGCCGGCCGGCCGACCTGCCGCCCTATCGGCACGACGCCCTGGTCGAGACCTTCATGCCCCTGATCGCCGACCTGCGCGACTCGCTCACTGCGGTGATGGACCAGAACGCCATCCCGATCGAGTTGCAGGACCGCGGTCGCGGCCTGTTCACGGCCACCATCCCGGACCTCGACCTGCTGCGCACCGCCTCTTTCATCCTGGCCGTGAACGCCCAGATGGCCGCCGAACTGTTGCGCCACAGCTTCCCGACCCAGGTCAAGATCGGCCCGGCCGAGAAGATCCGCGATCTGGTCATGTCGCACCTGCCCGGCATCGTCCTGCAGCCCATGCCGGTCGCCCCCCGGCAACTGCCTTACCATGCCGGCTTCACCTATTTCGAACTCGATCGATCCAGCGAATTCTGGAAAACCCTGGAAGCCAACCGCCTCATGGCCCTGCACATCGCGGGCGACTTCCCGGGCCTGCAGATGGAACTCTGGGGTATCCGTACCTAAGGGCCTATTCCAATAGGATCTCACCAAGGACCCGCCATGAGCGAACCGAACCTACCCGATCTGCCGGATCTACCGGACTCCGACGCC
>JAAXVP010000034.1 GCA_013335435.1 Thiobacillus sp.
CGGGCACTTGTCGAGGGCATCGACGACACCGTCGTTGTCGCCGTCGAGCTCGCAGCCCTGGGCGTTGACCTTGCGGCCGGCCGGGGTGGTCGGGCACTTGTCCTTGTCGTCGGTGACGCCGTCCTTGTCGCTATCCATCGGGGCCGGGGCGGGCGCGGGAGCCGCTACCGGTGCCGGGGCGGGCGCGGGAGCCGCTACGGGTGCCGGAGCGGGGGCCTTGCAGGCGGGGTCGAGAAGTTGCTTGCCCGGGCAGCCGATGGTCCGGAACAGTTCGTAGCCGACCGTGTTCTTGTTCGGGCTGGCGACGTTGCTGGGGTCGTAGTAGGGGCCTTGGGCATGGGCGGCGAAGGTGCCGACGGCGAACAGGGCCAGGCCAAGGGCGGTGTGCAGGGGGGTACGATTCATGTGTTGTCTCCAGTCAGGTTACTTTTTTAGGGCGTCACGGATTTCCCGCAACAAGGCGATATCTTCGGGCGTCGGCGGCGGTTCGACCGGGGCGGCAGGTTCTTCCTGCTTCAGACGGTTGATGGCCTTGATGGCCATGAAGATGACGAAGGCGATGATCGTGAAATCGATCATGGTATTCAGGAATACGCCGTACTTGATGATCGGCGCGCCAGCCTTCTCGGCCACTTCCAGGGTCTCGTAGCTGCCGCCGCTGAGGTCGAAGTACAGACTCTTGAAGTTGACGCCACCGAGCAGCAGGCCGATGGGCGGCATGATGACGTCCTGCACCAGCGAGCTGACGATCTTGCCGAAGGCACCGCCGATGATGACGCCGACCGCCATGTCGATGACGTTGCCGCGTACCGCGAATTGCTTGAATTCCTGAATGATGCTCATGCCGTCTCCTCAAACGCTGTCGCCATCTCAACGTGGCCAGTGCATGTTAGTACACGATGGAATTTGTCGGTTGGTATTAAGTAACCAGGACCGTAAAAATTTTGTACGGAGAACTCAGTCGGCGCCCTTGCCACGGATGTCGGCGTTCCGGTTGGCGGCGAATTCCAGCATGCGGCTGATGGAGCGCACGGCCTGCGTGCCGATGGCCGGGTCGACGTGGATCTCGTTGGCGCCGGTTTCCAGTACGGCGAGCAGGTTGCGCAGGCCGTTCATGGCCATCCATGGGCAGTGCGCGCAGGAAACGCAGGTGGCGCCGCGCCCGCCGGTCGGGGCTTCGAGCAGGAGTTTGCCGGGTGCGGCCTCGTGCATCTTGTGGAAGATGCCGTTGTCGGTGGCGACGATGCAGGTCGGATTGGCCAGGTCGCGCACGGCATTGATCAACTGGGTGGTGGAGCCGACCACGTCGGCCAGGGCGATCACCTCGGCGGGCGATTCCGGGTGCACCAGGACGGCCGCCTCGGGGTGTTCGCGCTTGAGTTCGCGGATGCCCTCGGCCTTGAAGCGTTCATGGACCACGCAGGATCCCTGCCAGAGCACCATGTCGGCGCCGGTGGCCTTCTGGACGTAGTCGCCCAGGTAGCGGTCGGGCGCCCAGACGATCTTCTCGCCCCGTTCGGCCAGGTGGCGCACCACCGGCACGGCGATGCTGGAGGTGACCATCCAGTCGGCGCGCGCCTTCACCGCCGCCGAGGTGTTGGCGTACACCACCACCGTGCGATCCGGGTGCTGGTCGCAGAACTCGGCGAAATCGTCGGCCGGACAGGACAGGTCGAGCGAGCACTCGGCATGCAGGTCCGGCATCAGGACACGCTTTTCCGGGTTGAGTATCTTGGCCGTCTCGCCCATGAAGCGGACCCCGGCCACCAGAAGTGTCCTGGCCGACGAGGCATGGCCGAAACGGGCCATCTCCAGGGAATCCGACACGCAGCCGCCGGTCTCCACCGCCAGGTCCTGCAGATCCCCCGAGGTGTAGTAGTGGGCGAGCAGGATAGCGTCCTGCTCCTTCATCAACTCCCAGATTCGGGCCTTGATGTTGGCGCGCTCGGCGGGGTCCAGGGACTCCTCCATGACCGGCGGGACATCGGTGACGGGACGGGAGGTGATGAGGCGGCTCATGGCGGGCGGGAGGTCAGGCAGGTTGGTCCTTCATGGCCCGCCAGGCCATGAGCAGGTAGTGCAGCATGGACCACAGGGTCAGGAAAGCGGCGATGTCGAGCAGCCAGCGGCCCAGCCACTGGCAGTTCAGGCCCGACAGGGGATCATGGAAGAGCAGGAGCAGGAGCGCGAGCATCTGCGCGGTGGTCTTCAGCTTGCCGATGAATGACACCGCCACGCTGCCCGCCTTGCCCTCCTTGGCCATCCATTCGCGCAGGGCCGAGATGGCGATCTCGCGGCCGATGATGATCAGCGAGGCGGCGATGCCGGCGCGGTCGAGGTCGACCAGGATGATCAGGGCCGCCGCCACCATCAGTTTGTCGGCGACCGGGTCGAGGAAGGCGCCGAAGGCCGAAGTCTGGTTGAGCCGGCGCGCCAGCCAGCCGTCCAGCCAGTCGGTCACCGCGGCCAGGGCGAAGATACCGGTCGCGATGACGTTGATCAGGTGCACGGGCAACCAGCCGTCCGGCAGGTAGAACACCGCCACGAACAGCGGGATCAGCCAGATGCGCAGCCAGGTGAGGGAATTGGGAAGATTGGCGAACATGCTCGGGGAAATCGAACGATGGCCTCAGTGTAATGCCCGATAGAGCTTTTCCGCCAGTTCCCTACTGATACCCTCGACCTGGCAAAGCTCCTCGATGCCGGCCGACTGCACGCCGCGCAGGCCGCCGAAGGTCTGCAACAGGCGCTGGCGCCGCTTCGGGCCGATGCCGGGGATCTCCTCGAGCGAGGAGGCGGTGCGTGTCTTGGCCCGCTTGGCCCGGTGCCCGGTGATGGCGAAGCGGTGCGCCTCGTCGCGCACCTCCTGGATCAGGTGCAGGGCCGGGTGATCGGCTGGCAGGCGCAAGGGCTCCTTCTCGTCGGGCAGGATGAGCTGCTCCAGACCCGGTTTGCGTTCCTCGCCCTTGGCCACGCCCAGCATGGCGACCTGGCCGAGGCCAAGTTCGCCGAGCACCTCTAGGGCGACGTTGAGTTGGCCGCGGCCGCCGTCGATCAGGAGCAGGTCGGGCAGCTTGCCCTCGCCCTCGGCCAGCCTGGCGTAGCGCCGGCTCAGGGCCTCGCGCATGGCGTAGTAGTCGTCGCCGGGCGTCGGCGTGTCGATGTTGAAGCGACGATATTCCGAGGAACGCATGCCGCCCTGGTCGTAGACCACGCACGACACCACCGTGGCCTCGCCCATGGTGTGGCTGACGTCGAAGCATTCGATGCGCTGGATGTTGCCCTCGCCGAGCACCTCGTTCAGTGCGGCCAGACGCTGTTCCTGGCCGGCGCGCTGGCCTTCGCGGGCAATGAGCGCCAGCTCGGCATTGTGCTCGGCCATGCGCAGCCAGTTGCGCCGTTCGCCGACCGGGTTGCCGACCACCTGCACCTTGTGGCCGGCCTCCGCGCTCAGGAAGGCGGCCATGCCCTCGACCTCGGTGCCCAGGACCAGGATCGCCGGTGCCGGGCGGCCGGCGTAGTGCTGGGACAGGAAGGCCTCCAGGACCTGGGCCGGTTCGGCCTCCTCGGCGTTGCTCGGGAAGAAGGCCTTGCCGCCGAGATTGCGCCCGGCCCGGATCATGATCAGGTAGACACAGGCCGTGCCGCCCTTCAGGGCCAGGCCGACCACGTCGGCATCCTGGCTGCCCCGGCTCTCGACGAACTGTTTCTCGCGCACCCGCGCCAGGGCCTGGACCTGATCGCGGTACACCGCCGCCTGCTCGAAGCGCAGGTCGGCGGCGGCGGCCTCCATCTTGGTCATCAGGTCGGCCATCAGTTCATCGTCCTTGCCGGTCAGGAACAGTGCCGCGTGGTCGACGTCGCGGGCGTACTCGGCGGCCGATATCAGGTCCACGCAGGGCGCGCTGCAGCGTTTGATCTGGTGCAGCAGGCAGGGCCGCGAGCGGTTGCCGAACACGGTGTCCTCGCAGGTGCGCAGGCGGAACACCTTCTGCAGTATCTGCAGGCTCTCGCGTACCGCGTAGGAGTTCGGAAACGGCCCGAAGGCTCGGTCGCGCTTGTCCGGGGTGCCGCGGAAATAGGCCAGGCGGGGGTAGTCGTGGCCGGTCAGGAGCAGCCAGGGGTAGGACTTGTCGTCCCGGAACAGGATGTTGTACTTGGGGTTGAGGCCCTTGATCAGGTTGTTTTCCAGCAGCAGGGCCTCGGACTCGGAGCGGGTGACGGTGATCTGGATGTCGCGGATCTTCTGCACCATCAGGCGGATGCGCGGCGACTGGTCGGACTTCTGGAAATAGCTCGACACCCGCTTCTTCAGGTCGCGCGCCTTGCCCACGTAGAGCACCTCGCCGGCCTCGCCCAGCATGCGGTAGACGCCGGGCAGGCCGGGCAGGTTGGCGAGGATGGGGGCGGGGTCGAAGGCCGGGGCGGTCATGGGCTAAGAGTACTGGAAGATGCTCGGGTGCTGAATGGGAGAGTAATCGTACTGATTGTGGCGGCCTGTTGCGCTAGGGTAACGCCGAACAAAGCAGGTGCCGTCATTGCGAGCGCAGCGCGGCAATCCGGCCCGTCAACGACATCAACAGCTTCTGGTGCGCCACGCCGGGCCGTGCTGGAGCGCGACCAGATCGCCATCAAGCCGTTCGAGACGGCGCGGAAATGCGCTGAAGGAGGGCGGGACGGGCCAGGTCCGGCATGGCCCGTCTCCGGATGCTCAGCGCAGTACCCAGGTGCCCGGCTCGCGTTGACAGGCGCTCTGGCGCATGCGCTTGCCGTCCACGGTGAGCTCGAAGTCGCGGCAGGGCTTGCCGCCGTAGGTGGCGGCGCCGGTCGGGCGCAGTTCGTAGCGCAGGCCACCGTCGCCGGTCCAGGTGACGCTCTGGCCGTCGCGCGCCAATTCCAGGGCGTGGCCGATGCAGCCGGCATCCTTCTGGTCGAGATCGCGGCCGATCTTGGCGCCGATCAGCGCGCCGATGGCGGCGCCGGCGATGGTGGCGATCTTCCTGCCGGTGCCGTCGCCGATCTGGGAACCGACCGCACCGCCCACCACGCCGCCGATCACGGCGCCGACCGCATCCCGGTTGCACTTGCCCATCGTGATGCCGTAGTCGTCCTGCCACTGTTTCCCCGTGTAGCCCATGTAGTAGGGGTCGTGCTTCGTGCGCCAGCCATGGGCCGGGGCATGGCTGGGCGGATCGGCCCAGAGGGGGGTCATGGACAAGGACAGGAACAGGGCGGAGGCAAGCTGGAGAGGGCGGCGGACGGTCGACATGGCGAGCTCCTTCGAGGGGTTAGAACATGGTCAGGGCAAGGATACCCAAAATCAGCATGGCCAGTCCGGCCATCATGATGTCCGGGTTGGGTTCCTGGAGGTGCTGGCGGACCTGGAGCTGCATGCGGTCCATCTCGATGGCGGGTTCGGCCGCCTGCGCCACGGTCAGGGTGTACTGGCCGGGTTGGACCTTGTTCATCAGCAACATGTGCTCACGGAAGGCCGGGTTCGAGTTGCTGACGGTCTTGGCGCCCAGGGTGAAGGTGAGCGGCTTGGCATCCTGGCCATCCAGGGCCAGGGTGGCGCTGTAGCGGTCCTGGGGCGGCCGGTTCTCGTCCATGTTGGGCGAGAAATGCCCTTGGGCGACCAGGATCAGGCCGACCGGGGCCATGTCCTCGGCGAGTTTGAACGGTTCGCTGCGCCAGGTGCGCGCCAGGCCGGGCTTGGTCTCGTCCGCCTTGAGGGTGATCAGGGCCGCCTCGCTGCCGGTGTAGAACTTCGAGTAGATCCAGTAGGCGGGGCCGACCAGGATGCCGGCGGCGATGAGTGTAAAGGCAAGGATTTTCAGTAGGCGGCGCACTTAGGCATCCTCGTCCAGCAGTTGCCCGGCGATGGCCCAGTTCTCGTCCGGCAGTTCCTCGAAGGCGATGTAGGTATAGCGCTTCGGCTTCAGGGCGACGCGCTCCAGGGTTTCGGTGATCTCCTCGGCGATCTTCTTCTTCTGGTCGCGGCTGAGGTGGCCGGCCAGCTTGATGGTGACGACGGGCATGTTGGTTACTCCATTTCCGATCTGATTTGGGCGAATACCGCCTTGAACATCGCCGGCGTGAGGCGCCGGGTCTGGGTGTTGTAGCGGCTGCAATGGTAGGAATCGTACAGCCGGCGGCCGTCCGGCAGGACATGGGCGGCGCCGTGGCCGAACGCATGGGCCCTGGCCTTGAGGCCGAGCGCCCGGAGGATGGCGCCGTGGGCGACCTGGCCGAGGGCGAGCAGGCGGACGTCGGTGCCGAGGGCGGCGATCTCGGCGCGCAGATAGTCGTTGCAGCGGCGGATCTCGGCGGGCTCCGGCTTGTTGGCCGGCGGCACGCATTTCACCGCGTTGGTGATCCGGCAACCGGTCAGGCGCAGGCCGTCGTCGGCGGCCACCGAGACCGGCCGGTCGGCATAGCCGAATTCATGCAAAGTTTCGTAGAGCAGGACGCCGGCATAGTCGCCGGTGAACGGCCGGCCGGTCCGGTTGGCGCCGTGCAGACCGGGTGCCAGGCCGACGATGAGCAGGCGCGGCTCGGGGTCGCCGAAGGCAGGTACCGGGCGGCAGAAATAACCCGGGTAGACCTCTCTGGTCTTGCTCAGGAAATCGGCCAGGCGCGGACAGGCGGCGCAGTCGGCGGCGAAGGCGGTCGTCACGGACTCAGTGCAAGTGCATGGGGGCGGCACTTTCCTCCGCCTCCTCGGGCATCTCGGCATGCACCGACTCGCCATCGGCGTTCGGGAACAGGGGGGCGCCGCAGTCGTCGCAGTATTCCAGGGGCATGCGCTGGTCGAGCATGAGGATGTGGCCGAGACCGGCCTTCTTCAAAGTTTGCTCGATCTCGCTGGCGATGTCGCTGGCATCGTCCTCGGCGCCCAGGAGCGGCCAGACCACGCCGTGCAGGACCTGGTCGTCGTCCTGGCGGGTGAAGCCGATGCGCCATTCGACCAGGCGGTGGTCGTAGTAGGGGGCGGCGACGGCGCGCAGGGCCGTGGCGGGCAGGTCGAGTGCGGCCTGCAGGTAGGCCGCCGTGGCGGTGAGCGAAAAGCCGCGCGCGGCCTGGTCGGCCTGGCGCCAGGCCGAGTAGTAGGCGTCCGGCAGCAACGGCTGGATGGCGCAGCCGGGCATGGCGGCCTGCACGCTCGGGCCGGCCTGGGCCTGCCAGTCGGCGAGGGCCGTCTCCCGGTTGCCGTCGACCTCCTGCCAGCGGAACAGCGGCCGGCCGCGCGGGGCGGCGAGCACGGCCAGGACGTAGCGCAGGTCGGCGATGTAATGGCCGGTCTCGGGCAGGTCGTCGACCGCGATGGCGAGGTCGCCGTCGCGCCCGGCTTCCTCGGCGAGTCGGCGGGCCAGGCGGCCGGTCGCGACGAAACCGCGCGGCAACTGGTCGGGGCTGAACAGCAGGTCGGCCAGGCCGACCCGGACGCCGTCGGCGAGGACGTGGGCCTTCAGTTGCACGCGCAGGTTGGCCAGCAGGGTGGCCGGCAGCTTGCGGTCGGGAATGCGGTAGCGCGACCAGGCCAGGACCGGCAGGGCGACCAGCAGGAAGCGCTGGTCGGCCGCGTCGTGGCTCTCGCTGCCGGCCTCGATCAGGTCGGCCAGGCTGTCGTAGGCGCGGCCGTTGGTCTCGTGCAGGCGGTCGAGGGCCTGGTTGAGGGCGTCTTCCTGGCCGGCGGCGAGCATCTTGGCGATCAGGGTGACGAGTTCGTCCTCCCACCAGCCGTCTTCGACGCGGCTGCCGGAGTCGGCCAGGCCCTTGGCCAGCCAGACCAGGCGTTCGGCATCGCGGGAGAGGCGATGCGAGGTGTAGTGTCGGCGTTGTTTCATCTTGGGCTACTTCAGTGGGACGGGGCAGCAGGAGGGGCAGGCCCCCGAGTTTACCGCCTCGGCTTGCAGGGTGATATGGCCAATGCCGTGGTGTTCCTGCATCAGGGTACGGGCCTGGGCCAGGATGGCGGTCCAGTCGGCCAGATGGTGGATGTCCAGATGCGCCGAGAGGGCGATCTGGCCGGACGACAGGGTCCAGATATGGAGGTCGTGCACCGAGGCGACGCCGTCGATGCCGGCCAGGTCGGCGCCGACGGCCTCCAGGTCGATGTGCTCGGGTACCGATTCCAGGAGGACGTGCACGGCCTCGGACAGCAGGCGCCAGGCCGAGACCAGGATCAGGCCGGAGACCAGCAGGGAAAGCAGGGGATCGATGGTGGTCCAGCCGGTGAAGGTGATCACCAGGCCGGCCGCCAGGGCGGCCACCGAGCCGAGTATGTCGCCCATGACGTGCATCAGGGCGGCGCGCGTGTTCAGGGTCGCCTCGCCGTGCGACAGGGTCCAGGCCACGCCCAGGTTGACCAGCAGGCCGACCGCGGCGACCGCGGTGACGGTGCCGCCCTGGACCGCGACCGGGTGGGCGAAACGGGCCAGGGCCTCGATGGCGATGAAACTGATCAGGCCGAGCATGAGCAGGCTGTTTGCCAGGGCGGCCAGGACCTCCAGGCGGACCAGGCCGTAGGTGTGCCGGCCCGAGGGCGGCTTCCGGGCCAGCCAGGCGGCCAGGGCGGCGAGGCCGAGGGCGGTGGCGTCGGTCAGCATGTGGCCGGCGTCCGAGATCAGGGCCAGGGAACCGGACCACCAGCCGGCCACGGCCTCGACCAGGGCGAAGCCGAGGGTGAGCCAGAGGGCGCCGGTCAGGTGGTCGTGGTGGCCGTGGTGACCGTGGTGGCCGTGGTGGTGCTCATGGCTTCCGCCCGGGTCGGGGGTGTGGTGATGTTCAGCCGCTGTTGCCACAGGTATTGCTCGGGTCGTTGAGGGCGAGTTCGGCATCCGTCTGGCCGAGGCCGGCCAGGTGGTGCAGGGCGTTCACGTAACGGGCGCTTTCGTGCAGGGCGATCCGGCTGGGCGGGTGCGGGCGGCCGTGCATGCGGGCGAAGCGGATCAGGGACACCGGTGCGGTATCCCATTTCAGCTGGGCCAGCAGGTGGTCGGCCTGGTCAGGCTTGTTGCACAGCAGGGCCATGTCGCAGCCGGCCGCGAGGGCGGCCTTGGCCCGCTCGACCACGCCGCCGGCGACGCTGGCGCCCTCCATGCCGAGGTCGTCGCTGAAGATCATGCCCTCGAAGCCATAGCGGTGGCGCAGGATGTCGTGCAGCCAGCGGCGCGAGAAACCGGCCGGTTGGGCGTCCACCTCCGGGTAGATGACGTGGGCGGGCATGACACCGGCCAGGCCGAGGTCGATCAGGCGCCGGAACGGCACCAGGTCGGCCTCCTCCAGTTCGGCCAGTTCGCGCTCGTCGACCGGGATGTCCAGGTGGGAATCGGCGGCGACGTAGCCGTGGCCGGGGAAGTGCTTGCCGACCGCGTTCATGCCGCCTTCGTGCAGGCCCAGGACCAGGGCGTGGCCGAGTTCCGCCACCGCCTCGGGGTCGCGCGCGAAGGCGCGGTTGCCGATCACGCCGCTGTTGCCGTAGTCGAGGTCGAGCACCGGCGCGAAGCTGAAGTCGACCCCGACCGCGCGCAGTTCGGCGGCCATGATGTAGCCGGCGTCGCGGGCCAGGCGGCGGGCTTGGTTGGAGTGCTCGCGCCAGACCGCGCCCAGGTCGCCCATGGCCGGGATGGCGGTGAAGCCGTCCCGGAACCGTTGCACCCGGCCGCCTTCGTGGTCGACCCCGATGAGCAGGGGCGGCTGGCGCAGGGCATGGAGCTCGCGGGTCAGTTCGGCGATCTGTTCAGGGCTTTCGTAGTTGCGCGCGAACAGGATGACGCCGCCGACCAGCGGATGGCTGAGGCGGCGGCGGTCGGCGTCGTTCAGGGCCTTGCCCTCGACGTCGAGCATCAGGGGGCCCAGGGGCTGGCGTAGGGAGGTCATGATTCGGCCACCGCGAAGGCGACGACGTGCTCCTTCTCGTCGCTGATGGAGAGATGGACCTGGACGATCCTTTGCGCGGCCAGCCAGGCGTCGAGTTCGGGGGTGCAGCGGAAGTCGGGCCGGCCGAGGCCGTCGTGGCCGACCCGGATGCCGGACAGGCTGACCGGCGCCCTGAGACCGGTGCCGACCGCCTTGGCGAAGGCCTCCTTGGCGGCGAAACGCTTGGCCAGGAAACGGTCGCGGTCGCCGGTGGCGTCGTATTCGGCCATCTCTTCCGTGGCCAGGATGCGCCGGGCCAGGCGTTCGCCGTGGCGGGCGTGCATGTCGCGTATGCGCTCGACCAGGACCAGGTCGACGCCGATGCCGTGGATCATGCCGGGAGTCCTTTCCGGGTCCGCTCCAGGGCCTCCAGGCCATGGTGGGCGAAGGCCAGGGCCATGTAGACCGGGGCGACGAAGTTGATCACCGGCACGAAATGGAGCAGGCCGAGCAGGCTGCTCAGGGCGAACAGGCGCCAACCGCCGGCATGGCGCTCGTCCCTCAGTTCCATTGCCGAGGCGTGTTCGGCGAGGGCGTCGTACATGAACAGCTTCTGGTTCAGCCAGGCGTTGAGAAGAATGGATACTGCGATGCCGAAGGGCGCGAACAGCCAGAGCGGCAGCATGACGATCCAGGCCAGCATGTACAGGACCAGGGCGACCAGGCCGTTGACCACGCTGCCGGCCAGGCTGCCGCCGTGCCGGTGTTCCAGGTCGGGATAGTGGTTGCGGGCGACGTGGCCGACGATGATCGGCATCAGGACCAGGGAGGTGATCAGGAGGGCGGTGACGTACATGGCCGGCAGCCAGATCAGGCTGAGGACGAGCACCGCCGCATAGGCGGTCAGCCATTCCGCGCCCAGCCACCGGGCCAGATCGTCGAGCGGCGTGGCGGCCAGGAAGGCGGCGATCTCGGCCTTCCAGGCGGCGCCGAACAGCCAGGCCAGGATGCCCCAGAGCAACAGGGACAGCACCATGGGCCAGAAGGCCAGGGTGAGCATGCGCGGCGCCAGCAGATCCTGGCCGGCGCGCTGCAGTGAGCGCAGGATGGATTCCATAAAACTGGATTATACCGGTCGGGCTTTTGCGATAATCGTAACTTTCAACAGGAGCCGAGACCATGATCGACAAGCAGACCGTCCTCGACGTGTTCCATTTCCGCCACGCCTGCAAGGAGTTCGACCCGGCGAAGAAGATTCCCGCCGAGGACTTCGAGACGATCCTGGAGACCGGGCGCCTGTCGCCCAGTTCGTTCGGCTACGAACCCTGGCAGTTCGTGGTGATCCAGGATCCGGCCCTGCGCGACAAGCTGTTGCCGGTGACCTGGGGCGCCCAGAAGCAACTGCCCACCTCCAGCCACTACGTCGCCATCCTGGTGCGCAAGGGCGGCATGCGCTACGACGGCGCCCACATCGAGCACATGATGCACGACGTCTACAAGTTCCCGCCCGAGCGGGTCGAGGGCCGCAACAAGGTCTACCGCAAGTTCCAGGAATCCGACTTCAAGCTGCTCGACAGCGAGCGCGCCCTGTTCGACTGGGGCTGTAAGCAGGCCTACATCGCCCTCGGCAACATGATGACCGCCGCCGCCATGATCGGCGTCGACTCCTGTCCGGTCGAGGGTTACGACCAGGCCGACGCCGAGGCGATCCTGGCCGAGGCAGGCGTGCTCGACGCCAAGGAGTGGGGCCTGGCGGTGATGGTGGCGTTCGGTTACCGGGTCAAGCCGCAGTCGACCAAGGTGCGCCAGCCGATGGCCGACGTGGTGAAATGGGTCTGAAGCGGGCGCGGTAACAACTCGTAACACTTGCTTACCGGCCGGCAACCCGGCCGGAACGCCCACCACGTAATCTGGAAGCGTAATCACTGATGGAGCACATCATGAAATCCAGATACGTCGCCTCGAGCATCCTCCTGACCGGCCTTATCGGCCTTGCCTCCCCTGCCGCCATGGCCTCCGACGAGTTGGCCGGCCTGGTCATCGGCGCCGGTGCCGGCGCGGCCATCGGCCATTCCATCAATGGCCACGACGGTGCCGTGATCGGTGGCATTCTCGGCGCCGCGATCGGCGCCTCCATCGCCGACGACGATGACCGCTACTGGCGCGGCCGCCCGTATGGCTATGTCAGGTACGGCTATCCGCGCGTCTATTACTCGGCGCCGCCGCCCTACTGGTCCGGCCCGCGCCATGGCTATCCGCACTGGCGTTACGACCGCGACGGTCGCTGGGATCGTGACCATGACGGCTGGCGTGACCGTGACCGCGATGGCCGGCATGACGGCCGCGATTACGACGACGACCGGCGCTGGGGACGCTGATCAGCCGGCCCGCCGGGGCCGGCCCTGGCTCAATGGCATTGCCGTTCGAGCAGCAGGGTGGCCTGGCGGGAGTCGACCGGCCGGCTGAACAGGTAGCCCTGGTAGGCATCGCAGCCGACCGTCTTCAGGAAGTCGAGCTGCGCCTCCGATTCCACGCCCTCGGCGATCAGGTTCAGGCGCATGCTCTTGGCCATCGCGGCGATGCCGTTGACGATCGAGGGGCCGTGCGGGTTGGGCTCCAGGTCGTGGATGAAGCTGCGGTCGATCTTGAGGGTATGGATGGGCAATTTCTGCAGGTAGCTGAGCGATGAATAGCCGGTGCCGAAGTCGTCGATCGAGACCTCGACGCCGAGTTCGCTCAGTTTCTTCAGCTTCTGGATGCAGCCCTCGATGTCGCGCATGAGGGTGCTTTCGGTGATCTCGATCTCGACCTGGCGACCGTCCAGGCGGTAGGCATTCAGCGACTGGCTGAAATATTCCACGAAGTCGGGGCGTTCGAGTTGGCGCGCCGACAGGTTCACCGCCAGGGTGATCGGCGGCAGGCCCATGCGTTGCCAGACATGGGCCTGCTGGCAGACCGTCTGCAGGACCCAGTCGCTGATGGGCCCGATCAGGCCGCTGTCCTCGGCGATGGCAATGAATTCGCCCGGCGGGATCAGGCCCTTTTCCGGATGCTGCCAGCGCACCAGGGCCTCCATGCCGACGATATGGCCGGTCTCGATGTTCACCTGGGGCTGGTAGTGGACCTCGAACTCGCCACGCTCGAGGGCGCGGCGCAGGCCGGTGCGGATGTCGAGCTGGCCGGAGAAGGAGTCCTTCAGCTCGTCGGCATACAGGCAGTAGCCGTTCCGGCCGCGGTCCTTGGCGTGGTACATGGCGATGTCGGCATGCTTGATCAGCGTCTCGATGCCGTCGCCGTCGTCCGGGTAGAGGGCAGCGCCGATGCTCAGGCTGACGAACAGTTCATGGTCCTCGATCATGAACGGGGCCTTGAGGGCGGCCACTATCTTGCGCGCCAGGGCCTCGGTGTTGTGGCGGGACTGGACCTGGGGCAGCAGGACCAGGAACTCGTCGCCGCCGATCCGGGCCAGGGTGTCGGTTTCCCGCATGCAGGCGCGCAGGCGCTGGCTGACGGCCTGGAGCAGCTCGTCGCCGATCAGGTGGCCGAGGGTGTCGTTGACCATCTTGAAATGGTCGAGGTCGAGGAACAGCACGGCCAGCTTCTGGCCGCTGCGCCTGGCCTGGGCGATGGCCTGGCCGACCCGGTCGCGGAACAGGGCGCGGTTGGGCAGACCGGTCAGGAGGTCGTGGTACGCCTGGAAGGTGATGGTCTCCTCGGCCCGCTTGCGTTCGCTGATGTCGCGGGCGACGCCATAGGAGCCGATGAATTCGCGCTTGCCGTTGGCGGTCGTGCGGTACAGGCCCATGGCGTTCAGTTCCACGGTCACCGCGCCGTCCTGGCCCGGCTGGCCGGAAGCGTCCGGCCAGAGCTTGAAGCGCAGCTCGAAATTCTGGGTCGCACGTTCGCCGGTGCGGCGTTCGTTCACGGTGTGGCGGGCCTGCTCACGGTCCTGGGCGTGGACGATCTCGTCGTAATGGTGGCCGATCAGGCTGGCCGCGTCGGCCCCGAGTATCCGTTGCGCGCTCTCGTTGACGAAGGTGAAGCGGCCCTGCGGGTCCAGGGTGTAGATGATGTCGGGCGAATTGTTGACCAGCAGGCGGTGCAGGTATTCGGAGTGCTGGAGCATCTGCTGGAAATGCCGGTTCTCGTTGTGCAGGTGCAATTTCTGGGTGGTGTTGCGGACGATCTTGATCAGTTCTTCCGGCTCGTAGGGCTTGCGCAGGTAGTCGTAGGCGCCCAGGCGCAGGGCCCGGATGGCCGACTCGATGCTGGTATCGCCGCTCACCACGATGACGCTGGTCTCCGGCCATTGCCGGCGGACCTGCGCCATGACGTCGTGGCCGCTCATGTCGGGCAGGCCGAGATCGAGCAGGACGATGTCGAAGCCGCGGGCCTCCAGCATGCCGAGGGCCTGGTGCCCGGACATGGCCGTGACGATCTCGTCGACATAGGGGGCGAGCAGCAGACGGGTGCTGTCCAGGTAGCGCACCTCGTCCTCGATGATGAGGATGCTGACGGACGGACTGTCCAGCCTCAGGTCTGCGATGGTCCCCAACATATCAAGCCCTTTCATCTGAAATGGCGTTCCGCGGCATGGTCATACCGCCGTCGTGGCGACCTGGAAGGTCGTGCCCTGGTTGTCGCTACGGCAGGCCACGGTCATGCCCAGTTCGGTGGCCAGGGTCTTCACGATGGCCAGGCCCAGGCCGGCGTGCTGGCCGCCCTTGTCCGAGCCGGACGGCTCGTACAGGCGCGCCAGCCTGTCCGGGGCGATGCCGCCGCCGTTGTCGCGCACCGCGATGAACACCTGCCTGGCACCGCGCAGGTCGATGCTGGTGTAGGCGTCGACGCCGACCAGGCCTTCCTCGGGGCAGGCCTCGATGGCATTCAGGATCAGGTTGAGCAGCATCTGCCGGAGCTTGCCCGCATCGCTGTAGATGACCGGCAGGCCGGGTTCGATCCGGGTGGCGATGCGGACGTTCCGGCCGGCCGGGACGGCGGACTCCGCCACCTTGGTCAGGTCGCGTACCAGGGCCGTCAGGTCGCAGCCTTCCCGGCGCATCGCCAGGCCCGGCTCGTCGTTGGTCAGGGCCTGGAGCAGGCGGGGGATGCGGTCGAGCTCCTCGCGGATGATGGCGAGTTCGTCGGCAGGGCGGCCCTGTTCCGCCAACTGGGCGCCCAGTATGGCCAGGTAATTGCGGGCGATGCCGAGCGGGTTGTTGATCTCGTGCGCGGCACGACGCGCCTTGGCCCGGAGTTGTTCGGCCGCGCTTTCCGTAGCCGCGGGCGCGGCCCGTAGCCGCATCATCTCCCGCCCGAACAGCCGGCCGAGCCGGCCAAGGTAAGCGCTTGCTCTCTCCAGGTTCTGCGCCTGCGGCAGGTCGACACAGCCGAGCAGGACGCCGATGGGGTTGCGTTCGCCGACCGGGATGGCGATGACGGCGCCGGCATCGGCCAGTCTGGCCAACTGGACGTCGAGCAGGCTGACCGATTCGGCGTCCTGGGTGGCGAAGATCACCGGCACCCGGCTCGACATGGCCCAGGCCGCCGCCGAGTTGCTGCCCGGCAGGCGGATCCGCAGGCCGGCGTGGCGGCTGCCCGGGAAAGGCGCCAGGGTATCCGTGGCGCGGTCGTGCACCAGATAGAGCGGTTGCCTCAGGCGCAACTGGTTTTCCAGCAAGGACAGGACGGCGGCGAGCAGTTCGGCTTCGGTTGTCGTCGCGGCCAGGGCGGCGTGCGCCTGCTCGATCCGGAAATAGTCGTCCAGGGCCGTGTTCAGGCGTTCCCGCTGCGCCAGGATGTCGTTCTGGCCGTCCTGTCCGACCAGTTGCCGCAGAAGTTCGGTCGTGGCGGTCTCGACCTGCCTGCGCAGGTCGTCCAGGTCGTCCGGGGTCAATTCCGGCAGCAGCTTGGCGGCCAGACGGAAGCCGTCGCCTTCGCCGTTCACCACGGCGCGGGCGACGCGCAGCAGGCGGCCGAGCGGCAGCGCTTCGGCCAGGCGGCCGTCATCCTCGTCCTGGGCTTGCAGGGCACACGACAGTTGGGTACCCGCGGCCGGCAGAATGGCGGCACGCCGGCTGCCAGGCGCGCCGGCGTCGGCATAGCGGTCCAGGTTGTGCAGCAGACCGGCCAGGTAGGCCTCGTTGGCCGGCGGATAACCGAGCTGGCGGGCCATGGCCTGGCACAGCAGGGCGCAGGATATCGATGCCTGCCAGTCGCGCAGGGAGGCCGAGGCCGGAAAACGTCCCAATACCCGGATCGCCGCCGGCAGCAACCAGCGTTTCAGGTCGTCGTTATCCAGGCGCTCGAGCAGGGCGTCGGGCTTTGCCTGGGTGAGCGCCTCGGGATGTTTGTCGAGCAGGTGGGCGGCCAGTGCCGGGTCGCGCAGCAGCCAGGCCGATATTTCCCGCGATGCCGCATCGCCGCCGCCGAGCTCGTCCAGGAGCAAAGCCAGGACGAGCGGATGCGCATGCAACGCCGGCATGCGCTCATCGTCGTAGGGGGGAGTCTGGCTGGGCTGAGTCACCTGAGTGGTTGGCGAGGATTTCACTGCACTGCTCGCGACCCTGGATTTATGTGAATTAAGTTGAGTATTTATACCATGATTTGGGTACGACTATTTGGCTAAAAATACCCATGTCGAGTGCACGTGAAATCCTGGAATCACGCAAATATAGTCTTGCAAAACAATGATTTGTATGGCTGGCCGCGAGATGGTGCCAAGACGGGTCGGCGGTGCCGGTTTGGATTTGTCAGCGGTGCCGGGAAAGCTGGCCGAACGAGGGCGGCAGCGGGTAAGGAGGTGGTGCCCCGAGCCAGACTCGAACTGGCACGCCTTGCGGCGCGGGATTTTGAATCCCGTGCGTCTACCGATTTCGCCATCGGGGCATGAAAAAGGAACCGGATTATCGCGAAAAATGCCGGCTGGGGGCAACGTATAATGCGCCCCGCATCATGAAGACCAGTGATTTCGACTATTTCCTGCCCGACCACCTGATCGCCCGCTATCCCCTGGAGCAGCGCGGCGGCAGTCGGCTGCTGCACGTCGACCCGGCGACCGACGGTTACGTCGACCGGCTGTTCGCCGACCTGCCCGGCCTGTTCCGGGCCGGCGACCTGCTGGTGTTCAACGATACCCGGGTGATCAAGGCGCGCCTGTTCGGCGAGAAGGCGACCGGCGGCCAGATCGAGGCACTGGTCGAGCGGGTGCTCTCGGAACACGAGGCACTCGCCTTCATACGCGCCAGCAAGGCGCCCAAGCCGGGCATGCGACTGCGTTTCGCGGCGGCGATCGAGGCCGAGGTGGTGGAGCGCCAGGGCGACATGTATCGCCTGGCCTTCGATCCGGCCCGGACGGTGCTGGACTGGCTGGACGAATACGGCCTGCTGCCCCTGCCGCCCTATATCGACCGTGCCGCCGAGGCCGGCGACGACGCCCGCTACCAGACCGTCTATGCCCGTGCGCCGGGTGCGGTGGCGGCGCCCACGGCCGGCCTGCATTTCGATGAGGCGATGCTGGCGCGGCTGCGCGGCATGGGGGTGGCGACCGCCTTCGTGACTCTGCACGTGGGTGCTGGTACCTTCCAGCCGGTCCGGGTCGATGAC
>JAAXVP010000308.1 GCA_013335435.1 Thiobacillus sp.
CAACGCCTACGTCGCCGAGGCCAAGCGCCGCGTGTTCGGCACCGTCGGCATCGACATGATCGCCGGCCCGTCGGAAATCCTGATCATCTGCGACGGCAAGACCAACCCGGACTGGATCGCCATGGACCTGTTCTCCCAGGCCGAGCACGACGAACTGGCCCAGTCCATCCTGATCAGCCCGGACGCCGCCTTCCTGGACCGGGTCCAGGCCAGCATCGACAAACTGCTGCCGAGCATGCCGCGCCTGGACGTGATCAAGACCTCGATCACCAACCGCGGCGGCCTGATCAAGTGCCGCGACCTCGACGAAGCGGCCGAGATCGGCAACGTCATCGCCCCCGAGCACCTGGAACTGTCGGTCGAGGATCCGGACGCCATGCTGCCGAAGATCAAGCACGCCGGCGCCATCTTCATGGGCCGCAACACCTGCGAGTCCCTGGGCGACTACTGTGCCGGTCCCAACCACGTCCTGCCGACCTCGCGCACGGCACGTTTCTCCTCGCCGCTGGGGGTGTACGACTTCCAGAAGCGCTCCAGTCTGATCCATGTTTCCGACGCCGGTGCCAAGACCCTGGGCGAGATCGCTGCCGCCCTGGCCTACGGCGAGGGTCTGCAGGCCCACGCCCGCTCGGCCGAGTACCGGATGGAGGGCTGAGTCCAGCCGCAACGAGAGAAGGCCGGGTCAACCCGGCCTTTTTCGTTTGCGCCCATGGTGGGAGCGGCATGACGGCCTGGGCGATTGCCCGGGTTGCCGGCGCCCCTGAGTCGTTTACTTGCACGACGGGGATTGTCCCCAGGCTTTCGCGCAAGCTTCTAGACTGGTATGGCCGATACAGTCTGCGAGGAGTGCAACCATGCGAATTCGCCAATCAGCCGCCCTGCTTTGTTTGGCGCTGTCTTTGGCCGGCACCGGATCCTGGGCGGATACGGTTACCGGAGACCAGGGCGGCGACATGCTGGTCGACCTTGTCGTTCTGCGTCCGCTTGGCTTCGCGACCACCGTGGTAGGCGGCGCGCTATTCGTGCTCGGCTTGCCCTTCACCTTGCCCAGCGGCACGGTGGCCGAGTCGGCTTGCGAACTGGTGCAGCGTCCAGCCGCCTATACCTTTGCCCGTCCTCTCGGTGACCTGGAAGGCTGCGATGGGCCTGATTGCAAGGTTTGCGCGCAGAAGCCGGCAGCGGCAGGGCGCGACTGATATCCGGACGCTGGGCCGCTAGCTGGGCGAAGCTATCCTTACGCCGCTATTTCCCGCAATGCCGCCACCAGGGCCTGGCACTGCGCGTCCGTGCCCACGGTGATGCGCAGGAACTGCTCGATGCGCGGCAGCCGGAAGTGGCGCACGATGATGCTGCGCTCGCGCAGGGCCTTGGCCAGTTCACCGGCGTCGTGCTCGGGATGGCGGGCGAAGATGAAGTTGGCGGCCGAGGGCAGGACATCGAAGCCCAGGCCGGACATCTCGGCGGTCAGCCAGTCGCGGCTGGCGATGACGGCCTGGCGCGTCCTATCGAAGTGCTCGCGGTCGGCCATGGCGGCGGCGCCGCCGACGATGGCCAGGCGGTCGAGCGGGTAGGAATTGAAGCTGTCCTTGACCCGTACCAGGGCCTGGATCAGGTCGGCGTGGCCGATCGCGTAGCCGACCCGCAGGCCGGCCAGCGAGCGCGACTTCGACAGGGTGTGCACCACCAGCAGGTTGGGGTAGCGCGCCACCAGGGGCACGGCCGTCTCGCCGCCGAAGTCGATGTAGGCCTCGTCCACCACCACCACCGAGTCGGGATTGCCGGCCAGGATGGTCTCGATCGCAGCGAGGGGCAGGGCGCGGCCGGTCGGGGCGTTCGGGTTGGGGAAGATGATGCCGCCGTTCGGACGCCGGTAGTCCTCGGGCCGGATGGCGAAGCCGTCGTCCAGCGCCACGGTTTCGTAGTCGATGCCGTAGAGGCCGCAATAGACCGGATAGAAGCTGTAGGTGATGTCCGGGAACAGGATCGGGTTGGTGTGCTTGAGCAGGGCCAGGAAGGCGTGGGCCAGGACCTCGTCGGAGCCGTTGCCGACGAATATGTTGGCCGGGGCGATGCCGTGGAAATCGGCGATGGCGGCCTTGAGCAGGTCGGCATTCGGGTCCGGGTACAGCTTCAGGGTGTCGGCCACCTCGCCCTGTATGGCGGCGAGGGCGCGCGGCGAGGGCCCGTAGGGATTCTCGTTGGTGTTGAGCTTGATGAGGTCGGGCAGCTTGGGCTGCTCGCCCGGCACATAGGGGGTCAGGTTATGGACAACCTCGCTCCAGTAGCGGCTCATGGCGGAAATATTCGATTTTCGGGTGGGAACAAAGTCAGGCGGCGAATGGTATCATGCCCCTCACGTTTGCCTGTTTGCCATACCTAGCGCCCATGCGTAATTCCGAAGTATCGCGCAGCACCCTGGAAACCCGGATCACCGTCGGAATCGATCTCGACGGTACGGGTGCCGCCAACCTTGCCACCGGCGTCGGCTTCCTCGATCACATGCTCGACCAGGTGGCCCGGCATGGCTTGATCGACCTCGCCGTCAAAGCGGAAGGCGATCTGCACATCGATGCCCACCACACCGTCGAGGATATCGGCATCACCCTGGGCCAGGCCTTCGCCAAGGCCATCGGCGACAAGAAGGGCATCCGCCGCTACGGTCATGCCTACGTGCCGCTCGACGAGGCGCTGTCGCGCGTGGTGATCGACCTGTCCGGCCGGCCGGGCCTGGAATACCACGTCGAATTCACGCGCGCCATGATCGGCGAGTTCGACGTCGACCTGTTCCGCGAATTCTTCCAGGGTTTCGTCAACCACGCCGGCGTGACCCTGCACATCGACAACCTGCGCGGCATCAACGCCCACCACCAGGCCGAGACGGTGTTCAAGGCCTTCGGCCGGGCCCTGCGCATGGCCCTGGAGACCGACCCGCGCCTGGGCGACCGCATGCCTTCGACCAAGGGGACCCTCTGATGGTCGATGTCGCGGTGGTCGACTACGGCATGGGCAACCTCCATTCCGTAGCCAAGGCGGTCGAGCACGTCGCGCCGGGCGCCCGGGTCGTCGTCACCGGTGACCCCGCCACCATCCTGTCCGCCGCCCGCGTGGTCTTTCCCGGCCAGGGCGCGGCGCGCGACTGCATGGCGGCGATCAACGGCCACGGCCTGCGCGACGCCATCCTGACGGCGGCGTCCGAAAAGCCCTTTCTGGGCATCTGCATGGGTCTCCAGGTCCTGTTCGCGCACAGCGAGGAGGGCGATACCCCGTGCCTGGGCCTGTTCCCCGGCAACGTGGTGCGCTTTCCCGATGGCAGGATGCGCGACGCCCAGGGCAACAAGCTCAAGGTGCCGCACATGGGCTGGAACAACGTCCGCCAGGTCCGGCCGCATCCGCTCTGGGCCGGCATCGAGGATGGCGCGCGTTTCTACTTCGTGCACAGCTACCATGTCGCTCCGGCCGATGCCGCGCTGGCGGTCGGTACTTCGGAATACCCCTATGAATTCGTCTGCGCCTGCGCGCGCGACAACGTCTTCGCCGTGCAATTCCATCCCGAGAAGAGCGCGACAGCGGGGTTGCGCCTGCTGGCCAATTTTGTAACCTGGGACGGCAGTCCCAGCGCCTGATTCTTCAAGAGCATCGAATCATGATCGTCATCCCCGCCATCGACCTCAAGGACGGCCACTGCGTGCGCCTGCGCCAGGGCGAAATGGATAGCGCCACCGTGTTTTCCGAGGATCCCGCGGCCATGGCCAGGCAGTGGGTGGAGCGCGGCGCCCGCCGGCTGCATCTGGTCGACCTGAACGGCGCCTTCGCCGGCAAGCCGGTCAACGAGGCCGCCATCAAGGCCATCACCGACGCGGTCGGCGAGGATATCCCGGTGCAACTGGGCGGCGGCATCCGCGACCTCGATACCATCGAGCGCTACCTGGACGACGGCATCCGCTACGTCATCATCGGCACCGCGGCGGTCAAGAACCCCGGTTTCCTGCACGACGCCTGCAACGCCTTCCCGGGCCACATCATCGTCGGCCTCGACGCCAAGGACGGCATGGTGGCGGTGGACGGCTGGTCCAAGGTCACCCACCACGAGGTGGTC
>JAAXVP010000309.1 GCA_013335435.1 Thiobacillus sp.
GCTGCCGCGGGCCTGCGCCTGGGCCGCCGCGCGCGCCGCACGGGCCGAGTCGAGCGCCCGCTGGGCCTCGTCCAGGCGGGACTGGTTGTAGAAACCGGCCTCGACCAGGCGCTTGATCCGGCCGTGCTCGCTGACCGCCTGGGTCAGGTTGGCCTCGGCCTGATTCAAGGCCTGGTCGGCGACCGGCCGGCCCACCTCGTTGAGTTGCGCCAGGCGCGCCTCGGCCTCCTCCAGGCTGCGCCGGGCCTGCTCGGCGGCGGCACGCTGCTCGGCGTCGTCGATGCGGGCCAGGATTTGACCGGCCACGACCCGGTCGCCCTCCTCCACCCGGACCTCGGCCAGGTTGCCGACCAGTTCGGCGCCCAGTTCGATGCGTTCCGGGGTGATCACGCGCCCGCTCGAGATCACCGTCTCGGTGAGCGGCTGGCGCTTGGCCTGGACCGTGGCGACGGTCTTGCCGGCGGCCAGGACATAGGCCAGGCCGGCCGCCGCGAGCAGGACCGGCAGGCCCCACCAGAGTAAACGCCGGGGCGGCCTGATCACGCCTCCACCCAGATTCGGCCGTCTTCCAGCTTGACCGGATAGGTGGTCAGGGCGCAGTCGGCCGGCTCGTTCAGGGGCCGGCCATCCTCCAGGCTGAAATAACTGCCGTGCAGCGAACACTTGATCGACCGGCCCTTGAGACAGCCGAACCAGAGCGAGTAATCCTCGTGGCTGCACATCTCGTCGATGCAGTAATGGCCGCCCTCGGCGTGGCAGAGCAGGAGTTTCCGCCCGCCCGCCTCGACCCGCTTCATCTGGCCGGGTTGCAGTTCGCCGGCCTCGGCGACGGCCTGCCAGGCCATCACTTCACCCGCGCCAGGGCCTTGCCGGAATCCAGCGCGGCGCGGGCCATGTCGGCACCCTCGGCGAGGGTCCGGGCGCGGCCCAGGTGATGCAGGACCATGGCGGCGACCAGGGCCAGGGTGTCGTAGGTGGCGCCCTTGTTGCCGGCCAGGGCCGCCAGGCCGGCCTCGGCGGCGGCCCGCGCGGTGGCCTGGACGTCGACCATGATGGCAACCTCGTCGCCCTCGCGTTCGGACTTGGGCAGGTCGTCGGGCAGGGCCACGGCGCGCACGGACTGGCTGATGCCCAGGGCGACCGGGTCGATGTCGAACTCGACCTCCTCGCCGTGGTCCTGGTAGGCGGTGTACTTGCCGGCCTGGCGCAGGCTGGGCATGACGCCGCCCTCGACGCCGCGGATGATCAGGGCGGAATCGAAGCCGGCATGACGCGCGAGTTGGGCATAGATGGGCGGGTACGGCTTGTGCACATAGCCGGTGACGAAATGGGTGCGCTTGCGGCCGACGATGGGCTTGGCCTCGGTCTCCACAGTGGTGAGGGCCTGGCGCTTGATCATGCGCTGGCGGAGGGGCAGGAGGTCGTGCAGCTTGGGACAGAACTTCGCCTGGTCGACGTAGGTCCAGCCCAGGGCGGGGTTGGCCAATCGGGCAGCGGCAGCCGCCGGATCCAGGTCGACGTCGACCTTGGCGGCGCGCAGGACGTGGCGGGCGGTGACGCCGTACTTGGGACCGACCGCCTCCAGGCCATGGGTGACTGCCGCGACGCCCAGCTCGGCCAGCAGCGCGGGCAGGAAGGGCGCGGCCGGCAGGCAGCGGTTATAGCCGTCGTAGGGGTCGGCGATGATGACCACGTCGTCGACCTCGGCTGTGGCCGTGATGGTGGCGTCCAGGATGGCATCCAGGATGCCCTTGAACTCATCCATGGTCTCGCGCTTCATGCGCAGGGCGATGAAGAAGATGGCCGCCTGGACCGGGTCGGCGGTACCGTCGAGAATGGCCTGCATGCCGATGGCGGCCTCTTCCCGGCTGATGCTCTTGGACAGCTCGGGGCCGGTGGCGACACGCTGGATGATGGAATGCATGACCTTATGCGGGTCGTGGGCAGCTTGGTTCATTAGCAACTCCTAAAATAAGTGCGCCAGAATATTTTTGTCGGGTATTGGCGTCAACCGAAAAGGCGTCTCAGATCGATTCCAGCTTGCGGTATAGGGTTCGCTCGCTGATGCCCAGGGCCTGGGCGAGGGATTTCTTGTCGCCGGCCATGCGTTCCAAGGCCCAGCGCACGTAATTGCGTTCGGCCTGATCGAGCGGCACGACCTCATCCAGAGGCTTGTTTTGAATCGCCACCGGTAGCGGTGCCAGATCATCGGGCAGGTGTTCCGGAGCGATGATCTCACCGTCGGCGAGCAGAACGGCACGTTCGAGTATGTTGCGCAGTTCCCGGATGTTGCCCGGGAAGCCATAGCCCATCAGGCGGTCGAAGGCGACCGGGGCCAGATGGAGCGAACGCTCGGGTGCCAGACGCTGGAGCAGGTTCTCGACCAGAATCGGCAGATCCTCGCGGCGCTCGCGCAGGGCCGGCAGGTTTATCGGGAAGGCCGAGATGCGGTAGTAGAGGTCGCGCCGGAAGGTACCCGCCTCGACCATCTCCCGGACGCCCCGGTGGGTGGCGGCGACCAGACGGAAATCCGCGCGCAGGGTTTCCACCCCGCCTACCCGGCGGAAGGTGCCCGTTTCCAAAAGACGCAGCAGTTTTACCTGAAGGCTGAGCGGGATGTCGCCCAGTTCATCGAGGAACAGGGTGCCGCCGGCTGCCGCCTCGACCAGGCCGATCTTGCGCTGGGTAGCGCCGGTAAAGGCGCCCTTCTCGTAACCGAACAGCTCGCTCTCGAACAGCGATTCGGTCATGCCCGAGCAGTCCACCGGCACGAACGGCTTGCCGTGCCGGGGGCTGAGGTCGTGCAGGGCCTGGGCGGCCAGTTCCTTGCCGGTACCGGACTCGCCCAGCAGCAGTACCGGTGTCATCGCCGGCGCGGCACGGTTGATCAGCTCCAGCATCGCAGTGAAGGCGGGCGAACGGCCGACCATGCCGTAGCCGCTCGCGCTGTCGACCAGCTTGTGGTTGAGCAAGGACATGGCCTCGACGAAATAAGCGACCTGGCCGGATTCGTCCTGCAAGGGCACCAGTTCGACATCGACGTGTTCCTCGCCGCGTGGCGTGTGGTGCAGGTGCAGAACCCGGCCCGGCTGACCGGTCTTGAGCGCGGTCTGCAGGGGGCAGGTCTCGCCGCACTGGTCGCAAGGCTTGTCGAAATGGTGGGATACCTCGTAGCAATAGCGCCCGACCATCCTGCCTCGGCCGCCGAACTCCCGGGTATAGGCCTGGTTGGCGGCCAGGATGCGGTAATGCGTATCGACCAGGATGCGCGGCTCAGGCAGGGAATCGATGAAGGCGATCAGTTCGCGGGGCAGGTGCATGACAGAGACGTTGGAAATGACTGCCAGCATTGTCAGCACACGGTCCGTCATCGGTCAACAATGACAGTTCCGATTCCGGACCACCTGGAGATTTATTTCCGCAGACACGGGCCAATAAGGAGCATTTGTACTTCAGTACCATGGTCACGACACGCCTTAGGTACTAGGGTCAATGTATTGCTAGTCAGGCAAGGGATTCTTGATGGAAAACGCCGAACAAACCGTAGGTATGGCCGTACACTGTTCCGGCGACGTAGAGATCGTGACTGCTGACGGAGATCGACACACTCTTCAGATCAACGAAGCAATCCATATCGGCGACATGTTGATCGCCAAGCAAGGCGCCCATATCGACCTGTTTTTTCATGACGGTTACAGGCATACGGTGCAAGAAGGCGAGCAGTTCCGCCTCGACGAACGCACACTAGGCGAACTATTCAGCGGCCAGCGCCCTCTGGATGACTTTCTGCCGCCTACCGGCTCGGGTTCATCCGGTAGCGGTTCCGACGAAAGTCATTACTTCGTCCGTCTCGATCGCGTCGTCGAGGATGTCACACCCATCGAAATACCCAAGTCGACCGATACTTGGCTCCATCCCCAGTTGATTCAGGAAGCCCCCTCCGACAATATCTTTCCAACCGTCGTCTCCGTCGAACCCGGCGCCCCCGGCACCGGCGACGACGCCGTGATCGAGGGCAACAACCTCGTCTATACCGTCACCCTCTCCAACGAGAGCACCGTCGACACCACCTTCGCCTTCTCCCTGGGCGGCGG
>JAAXVP010000310.1 GCA_013335435.1 Thiobacillus sp.
CGATCTGCCGCCTCGGCCTGGACCTTGGCCGTCTCCAACTGCGCGGTGCGCTGGGCCACCAGGCGCTCCAGGACGTTGTGGGAATCGGCCAGTTCGCGATCGCGGGTTTCGATCTCGGCCAGCATGGCATTGAAGCCGTCCACCAGGACGCCGACCTCGTCGTCGCTGTGGCGCTCGACGCGCAGGGAATAGTCCTTGCATGCGCGAACCCGGCCGGCCGCTACCGACAGCGCGTTGATCGGGGTGACGACGCGTTGCACCAGGCGCAGGCCGATCAGCAGGGATAGCGTGAAGGCAAGCAGGATGCCGCCGGCGGACAAGGCGAACTGGGCGGCGAAGCGGCGCCACTCCGGGCTCAGGTCGGCACGCAGATAGACCAGGCCGATCGGCTCGCCGTCGACCCGGATGAAATTGACGTCCCAGGCGACCGGGTCGAAGGGGCGGATGGCCGGGCGGGTCTCCCGGCTGACATGCAGTTCGGCAGGCAGCTGTTCGGCCCTGCCGTAGGTGGCGAAGAGCGTGCCCTGGCGATCGTAGATGGCCGCGGCGACGATTTCGCCGTGCTCGCCCAGGCTGTCCTGCAGCACCGTCCGGGCGGCCTTGGCGTCGCGGAAGGCCAGGGCGGCGTTGCCTGCGCCGGCGGTCGCCCGGGCGATGGCGCGCAAGCGTTCCGCGGCGTCGGTCTGGATGTTGCTCAGCTGTTGCCAGGCGCTGAATGCCAGCACGAAGACCATGCCCAGCCCGGACACGCCCAGCAGCAGCCAGATCAGCTTGCGCCGTATGGTCGTGGGAGCAGGCG
Organism: Thiobacillus sp.; assembly: GCA_013335435.1. Classification (GTDB taxonomy): domain Bacteria; phylum Pseudomonadota; class Gammaproteobacteria; order Burkholderiales; family Thiobacillaceae; genus Parasulfuritortus. The sequence goes on from JAAXVP010000310.1 coordinate 800, forward strand.
GAATCGGCGGCATGACTGGTAGATGTTCAGGCTGCTGAGCAGGTATGGCAGCTAATTTGGTGGACACGGTGATTTGCTGCCAATGTCCATCGGTCACCGTCGTTCTGTCAACCCGGAGTACGGGTCATCTGCCACAGCCACGGGCCATGTGGCAGCTTGGCGCGGCCGCTGGCCAGGAAGCCATGGCCTTCGTAAAAGCGGACATTATCCGGTTTGCTGGTTTCCAGATAGGCCAGTGTGCGGTCAGCGTCGCATTGCCGGGTGAAGGCACGCAGCAGAGCGGTGCCATACCCGTAGCCCTGGCGGTCCGGATCGACCCCCAGTGTTTGCAGGAAGTAATGCGGCTGGTCCGGTTGCCGCCAGGCCATGCGGTTGAGGCCGTAGGCCCGGCTTGGGAAGTGGCGCCAGCCGGTGATGCCGACGAAGCGCCAGGCGACCCCGATCTGATCGATCAGTCCGAGGGACTGGCCGCGGGGCGGAAACCAGATCGCCGCCGCCTTCAGGTCGGCCGAGGCCAGGACTGTACCGTGGTGGCCGAGTAGTTCGGCCAGGAGTAGTTCGAACAACTGCTTGAGCGCTTCCGTCCGGCCCTTGTCCTGACGCACGATCCAATTGAAGTGGGGGTCGTCGGCAAAGGCGCGGCTGAGCGTCAGGGCCAGGGTCCGGCGCAGTGCCGGGTCGGAAGCGGTGTCGACCCGGACGGGCGCGCCGGGTACGGCACTCATGCCGGCAAGGCCTCCGCCAGGGTATCGACGGCATACCGTATCTGCTCCTCGGTATGCCCGCTGGTAATGAAGAAGCGCAGGCGCGCGGCCTTTTCCTCCACGCCCGGATGGATGATGGGCTGGACATTGAGGCCGCGCCGGAACAGCTCGCCGGACAGCTTCACCGCGCGCAGCGAATTGCGCGTGATGGCCGGGATCACCGCCAGGCCGGCGCTGGTGCCGACGTTGATGCCGCGGCCGACGGCGAGGTCGTGGAACAAGCGGCTGCGCTCATGCAGGCGGGCCACGCGTTCCGGCTCGGCCAGCATCAGGCGCAGCGACTCCAGGGACGCGGCGGCCAGGGAGGGGGCCATGCCGACGCTGTACAGGAATCCCGGCGCCAGGTAGCGCAGGTGTTCGACCAGGGCCTTCTCGCCGGCGATATAGCCGCCGCAGCCTGACAGGGTCTTGCTCAGGGTGCCCATCCAGATGTCGACGTCGCGCCCGGACAGGCCGAACTGCTCGAAGCTGCCCAGGCCGCGCCGGCCCAGGACCCCCAGGGCATGGGCCTCGTCGACCATCAGGAAGGCCTTGTGGCGGCGCTTCAACTCGACGAAGCGGGGCAGGTCGGGCACGTCGCCGTCCATGCTGTAGAGGCCTTCGACGACGATCAGGACGCGTTGGTGGCGGGGCCGTATCTCGGCCAGGATGGCGTCCAGGGCCTGCCAGTCGTTGTGCGGGAAGGCGCGCCGGTGCGCGCCCGAGAGCTGGATGCCCTGGAGGACGCTGTTGTGGATGAGGGCATCGTGTAGGACCAGGTCCTTGGGGCTGAACAGATAGCCGATGGTGGTGACGTTGGTGGCGTGGCCGCTGACGAAGGCGACGCAGTCGTCAACGCCGTAAAGCTCGGCCAGGGCAGCCTCCAGGTCGCGCTGGACGGCGCGTTCGCCGGAGGTCAGCCGGCTCCCCGAGGCCGAGGTGCCCCAGCGCTCGATGGCCTCCTTGGCGGCCTTGTTGACGCGCGGGTGGCCGTTCAGGCACAGGTAGTTGTAGCTGGCGAAGTTGATGTACGGGCGACCGCCGATCTGGGTGGTGGCCCCGGCGACGCCGTCGTGCACCCGGAAGAACGGGTTTTCGATGCCGAAGCGCCGGGCGGCGGCCTGGGGCACCTGCATGCGCTCGTATTCAGGGAAGCGGTCGAAGCGAGTGAACTCCTCGGAGACCTCGCCAACGTGCGGCACGGCCGCGGCGGCTTGAGGCTCGCCGCCGCCGCGGCCGAGCATCTTCTTGATCAGCGTGGCCTTGGCCTGGTCCGAGAGGCCGAAGCCCTTGCCGCTCATGGCGCTCCTCCCGTGGCCTGGTAGGTGCGCAAGTCGGTCAGGACGGTATCGAGCTCGCTCTCGTCGACCTCAAGGGCGTGCTGCCGGGCCATGTCGGCCATCATGTCCTTCAGGCGCGCATCGGCGGACGGCTCCGCGTCGGCGGGGCCGTGCAGTTCCTGCAGCAGGCGGGCCGCAATGCGCTGGACGGTCGGCCCTTCGCTCAGGGCCATGGTCGGCAGGTTGATGCCGAAGCGCTTCTCGATGCCCAACACCAGTTCCACTCCCATCAAGGAATCCATGCCGATATCGTACAGCGAGCGGTCGACCGGGACACGTTCGGGCGGCAGGCGCAGGATGTCGGCGATCTCGGCGCTGACCAGGCGTTCGACCAGGGCGCGTGCCGAGGCCTCGTCGAGCTGGCCGATCAGAGCGCGGATGTCCTCGTTCTCGGCGGCCGCGCCGGTGCTGCCGGCTTGCCGGCGCACGGCATCGAAGCGCGCGGCCCGGGTCGCGGGCAGGAAGCGGCTCAGGGCATGCCAGTCGAAGTCGAATACGGCGATGCCGTTGCGCTGGTCGGCGAGCAACTCGCCGAGGCGTGTCAGGGCCTGGCCGGAGTCGAGCGCGGCGGCCCCCAGGTGGGCCTCGAGCGAAGCGCGCACGGCCTGGTTTTGCGCCAGGTAGCCGACGTCGGCGATGGCGCCCCAGCACACCGCCGTGGCCGGCAGGCCGAGGCCGCGCCGGTAGGCCGCCAGGGCCTCCAGGTAGGCGTTGGCGGCGACGTAGTTGGCCTGGCCGGGGTTGCCGATCAGGGTGGTGGCGGAGGAATAGAGCACGAACAGGTCCAGGGGCAGGTGCCGGGTCAGCCGATGCAGGTTCCAGGCGCCGGCGACCTTAGGCCCCAGGACGCGTAGGAAGCGCTCGTGGTCGAGATTCCGGATCAGGCCGTCGTCGAGGACCATGGCGGCGTGGACGATGCCCTTCAATGGCGGCAGGGTGCCTTGGATCTCGCCGAGGACGGCTTGGAGGCGGTTCGCATCGGCGATGTCGCAGGCCATGACCCGGGCCTCCGCCCCTGCGGTTCGGACAGCCGCGACGGCGGCCGCGGCATCGGGGCTGTCCGGGCCGCGGCGGCCGAGCAGGACGATATGGCCGGCGCCCCGCTCGGCCAGCCAGCAGGCGGTGCGCAGGCCGAAGCCGCCGAGGCCGCCCGCGACCAGGTAG
>JAAXVP010000311.1 GCA_013335435.1 Thiobacillus sp.
CGCGGCCATCGAGGCGGCGCGCGCCGGCGAGCAGGGCCGCGTTGAGGGCCAGCAGGTTGATCTGGTCGGCGATATCCTTGACGTGCTGGGTGGCGCCGATGATGCTGTTGGTGCTTTCCAGGAACTGGTCGACCGAGCCGGCGACACCCTGGACCGCCTGGCGAACGCCGTTCATGGCGCTGCCCAGCTGCTCCATCTTGCCGCGAGCCTCGCTGGAATATTGCGCGCTTTCACGGGAGATGCGCTGCACCTGGTCGGCGCCGTCGGCGACCGAACTGATGCTGGCGGACATCTCCTCGATCGAGGAGGCGGTGGATGTCACCGCCTCGGCCTGATTGTGGGTGGCCTGGCGCAGGTTGCCGGAGGTGCCGGCCAGCTTGGTGGACAGGCTGTCCAGTTGCCCGGCGTGCGTCTTGATGGCGTTGACCATGTCCTGCAGGCCGGCGATGAAGCGGTTGAAGCTGGCCGCGGCGCGTCCCAGTTCGCTGTCGCCGCGTTCGGGCAGGCGCGCGGTCAGGTCGCCGTCGCCCTTGCCCAGGCTGTCGATCGAGCTGCTCAGCTGGTTCAGGCTGGCGACGATGTTGGCCAGGATCGTCAGGCCGATCGCCAGGCCGACCGCCACCGCCAGTCCGGACAGCGCCAGGCTGGCCGCCTGGGCACGGGCGACGCCGGTCTGGACTTCCTGGTTGCGCGCCTCGATATAGGCCTTCTGCTCCTTGATCGAATCCAGCAGCATGGTCCTGATCTCGCGCCAGGCCGGGGTTTCCTTGTCGTTCAGGAGCTGCTTGGCCGGCTCGGACTGGCCTTCCTTGACCAAGGCCATGACCTCCTGCTGGAAGCCCTTCTGGCGGTCCCTGAGGGCCGCGACCGCCTGCATCCTCTTGACCGCTTCGTCGCCCCGGCCGCGAGCTAGTTCCACCGTCGCGGCCAGCAGGTCGTCCATGATCTTGGCGGCCTTGTCGAAGTTCTGGTAGGCCTTGGGGTTGGCCGGGTCGAGGATGATGTTGCGCAGGGCCTGGCCCATCTGCAGACCGTTGGCATACAACTCGGTGTAATTGAGCAGGAGGGACTGGTCCTGGGTGATGAACTGGGTGAAATCGCCCTTGGCCCGGCTGAGTGCCTGGTAGCTCACCACCGAGGCCACCAGGAACAGGCCGATCACGATGGCCAGCAAGGCGGTCAATTGGAAACGGATACTGAGGTTGCGCAGGCCTGACATGTCTATCCCCCAATTCGGTCGCTTGCGGTCGGGCGATCGATCCATTGCCCACGCACGGGTCGCACCGGCACGGTGATCGCTTAAACGATACTTAAACATAGTGCATGGGCAGATACACTCAACCGCCAGCGACCGCGAGGGCCGCGGCCGACGAAAAAAAAGGCCGCTTGCGCGGCCTCTGCGAACTGTCTGGCAGTCAGTTGCGCTTGAGCAGGTTCTTGCTCACCCAGCCCTCGCCGGCGCCGCCCTGGACGTAGACCGAGGCGCCGTCTTCCTTGCCCATGAACACCACCTCCTCGCCGCGGCCCAGGCTGGCGAGCACCTTGCCCTTGTTGCCGGGCTGCTCGTAGAGCTTGACGTTGCCGATCTTGGTCACCAGGACGTCGCCGTCGGCCCAGCCGTCGGCGGTCACCACCTTGCCGGACTCCGACTTGGTATCGCCGGCCGTGCGGGCCAGTTGCGGGTTGTTGCGGACGGACCGGACGATGTTGTTCCAGTTGTCCAGGAAGCTGGCCGCGATGACCTTGCCCTCGGCGGTGTTCTCGTAGGCACCCAGGGCGCCCACCACGCCGCCGCCGATGCCCAGGCCGCCCAGGCTGAAGTCGGTCTTCTTGGCCGAGCCTGTGGCCGATGCGATCTGCAGGCTGGACCGGGTGTCGGCCAGCATCATGGTGGTCTGGGCCTCCTTGAACTTCAGCCCGGCCGCCAACAACGCGCCGCCGACCCCGAACAGGCCGCCCAGGGCGGCACCCATGCCGCCGGCATCCTTGTTGGAGAAGGCCACGTCGGGGGTGAGCACGTAGTCGGCGGTCATCATCTGGCCGCTGCCCATGTTGGCGTTGCGGCGCAACTGGCCGCTCTGGGCCAGGTCGCGTTCCTGCATCAGGTTCTGCATGGCGCGGCCGCGCTCGACCACCATGAAACAGTTGGACTGCTGGATGATCATGCGGATCAGCGGCGTCGGCGAAGTCAGGCCGACACCGCTGAGGGCGCGGCTGACATAGTCCTGCGGCTCGGAAACGGCCAGGGTGCCGTAGGGCTTGTCGCACTTCTCCAGCTGCGGCGACTCGCCCTGGCTACCGCTCGGACCGGCGCCGCCGGTCACGGCGTTGCCGTTGTCGTCCTTGCTGTTGCTGCCCAGTTCGATGCCGAACAGGCCGGCGCTGGCCGGGCCTGACAGGGTCAGGCCGAGGGAAACCAGTGTCACGATGAGCTTGCGGCCGAAGCCCGGGGTGGATCGCTGCATGTCGCCTCCTTGGATTTTGGATACCCGGAATGGAGGTTGGATGATAAAAGGCTTGCGGGCAAGCCTCAATCACCCATGCAGGCCTTAGGGTGCCTCGAAAAACCCGTCATTCCCGCGCAGGCGGGAATCCAGTCCAATTGACTCCACTGGGCTCCCGCCTTCGCGGGAGCGACGAATCGAGGATTTTTCGAGGTATCCCGTCGTGCTCAGTCGCGGAAGTTCTGGTACTGGAGCGGGAAGTCGGTGATGGTCTTGCGCACCAGGGCGATAGTCTCCTGCAACAGATCGCGCTTGGCGCCGGACACCCGCACGGTATCGCCCTGGATGGTAGCCTGGACCTTGAGCTTGCTGTCCTTGATCAGCTTGATGATCTTCTTCGACAGTTCCTGCTCGATGCCGAGCTTGATCTGGAGCACCTGCTTGACCTTGTTGCCGGACACCTTCTGGATGTCGCCGTGCTCCAGGCGCTTGGTGCTGTCGTGCTCCTTCTTCTCCATCTCGGGGAACAGGATCATCTTGACCTGGTCGAGCTGGAAGTCGGAGTCGCCGTGCATGGTGATGGTCTTGGCCTTCTCGTCCAGTTCCACCGCCGCGCTGGTGCCCTTGAAGTCATAGCGGTTGCCGATCTGGCGCGATGCCATCTCGATGGCGTTCTTGAGCGCGACCATGTCGGATTCGGAAACGATATCGAAGGACGGCATGACGGTTATCCGAAATGGCAGACGTAGTGGTACGGCTCACCGGTCACCTCGATGTCGAACGAGGTATTGCCCGGCACCGTGAACGACTCGCCGGCCTGGCTGGCCTGCCAGTCCGCACCCTTGATCCGGTAGCGGCAGGCGCCGGCCACGCATTCCATGATCTCGGGCACGCCGGTGTTGAAGGTCAGGGTGGCGGGCAGGATGACGCCGACCGACTTTTTCGTGCCGTCGGCGAACTGCACGCTGTGGGAGACGCACTTGCCGTCGAAGTAGACGTTGGCCTTCTTGATGACGCTGACGTTGTCGAACTGGGACATGGATCTTTCCTTTCTTACTCGCCGCTGCGGCGGGCTGGTCTTATTCTCCGCTGCGGCGGGCTGGTCTTATTCTCCGCTGCGGCGGATGCGGGCGTTGGCGGCGATGCGCATGCGCAGGGCGTTGAGCTTGATGAAGCCGCCCGCGTCCTTCTGGTCGTAGGCGCCGGCATCGTCCTCGAAGGTGGCGATGGTGGAGTCGAACAGGGAATCGGTCTTGGAGTCGCGGCCGACCACGATGACGTTGCCCTTGTACAGCTTGAGCCGGACAAAGCCGTTGACGGTCTCCTGGGTGTGGTCGATCAGCACCTGCAGGGCCTTGCGCTCGGGCGCCCACCAGTAGCCGTTGTAGATCAGGCTGGCGTAGCGCGGCATCAAATCATCTTTCAGGTGGGCGACTTCGCGGTCCAGGGTGATGGACTCGATGGCGCGGTGCGCCTTGAGCAGGATGGTGCCGCCGGGGGTCTCGTAGCAGCCGCGCGACTTCATGCCGACGTAGCGGTTCTCGACCAGGTCCAGCCGCCCGATGCCGTGCTTGCCGCCCAGGCGGTTCAGCTCGG
>JAAXVP010000035.1 GCA_013335435.1 Thiobacillus sp.
ATCTCCCTCGACGGCATCCTGTTCTACGTCTTCTTCGAGGCCATGCTGATCCCGCTCTACCTGATCATCGGCATGTGGGGCGGCCCCAACCGCGTCTACGCCGCGATCAAGTTCTTCCTCTACACCCTGCTCGGTTCCCTGCTGATGCTGGTGGCCATGATCTACCTGTTCTTCCAGAGCAACCACAGCTTCGAGATCCTGGAATGGCACCGGGTCGGCCTGACCATGACGGCGCAGATCCTGCTCTTCGTCGCCTTCTTCTTCGCCTTCGCGGTCAAGGTGCCGATGTGGCCGGTGCACACCTGGTTGCCCGACGCCCACGTCGAGGCGCCCACCGGCGGTTCGGTGGTGCTGGCGGCGATCACCCTGAAGGTCGGCGCCTACGGCTTCCTGCGGTTCACCCTGCCCATCGTGCCGGATGCCACCCATGAGTTGACCTGGCTGATCGTCGCCCTGTCCCTGATCGCCGTGGTCTACATCGGCATGGTCGCCCTGGTCCAGGCGGACATGAAGAAGCTGATCGCCTATTCCTCGATCGCCCACATGGGCTTCGTCACCCTGGGCTTCATGCTGTTCAACCCGCTCGGCATCGAAGGCGGCCTGGTCCAGATGATCTCGCACGGCTTCGTCTCCGCCGCGCTGTTCCTCTGCATCGGCGTCATGTATGACCGCATGCACTCCCGCCAGATCGCCGACTACGGCGGTGTTGCAAACACCATGCCCAAGTTCGCCGCCCTGTTCATGCTGTTTGCCATGGCCAACTCGGGCCTGCCCGGCACCTCCGGCTTCGTGGGCGAGTTCATGGTCATCCTCGGTGCCGTCAAGGTGAACTTCTGGTGGGCCGCCGCCGCCGCCCTGACTTTGATCTTTGGCGCCGCCTACACCCTGTGGATGTACAAGCGGGTGATCTTCGGCAAGGTGGCCAACGAGCATGTCGCCGACCTGAAGGACATCGACGGCCGCGAATTCCTGGTCCTGGCGTTGCTGGCCATTGCCGTGCTGGCCATGGGCCTGTATCCGCTGCCGGTTACCGACGTGATGCACGCCTCCGTCAACAACCTGCTTGAGCATGTCGCTCAAAGCAAACTCGTGTACTGAGCGCCATGGCCATGACTCCTCCCCTGAACGATTTCATCATCGCCCTGCCCGAGATCAGCATGCTGGTCGTGGCCTGCACGGTGCTGCTCATCGAGGCCTACAGCCAATCCAAGACCGCGGCCTACCTGACCACGCTGTTCGGCCTGCTGCTCACCAGTGTCGTGATCGCCTTCACCGGCACACCCGAGGCCACCCTGGCCTTCAACGGCCTGTACATCAACGACGCCATGGGCCTGACGCTCAAGTTGCTGACCTGCTTCGCCGCCATCATGGCGGTGATCTACTCGCGCCAGTACCTGGCCGACCGCGGCATGCTGGGCGGCGACTACCTGTCCTTGCTGCTGTTCGCGGTGCTGGGCATGCAGGTGATGATCTCGGCCAGCCACTTCCTGACCCTGTACCTGGGCCTGGAACTGCTGTCGCTGTCGTTATACGCCATGGTCGCCCTGCGTCGCGACGACGTGAAGGCCTCCGAGGCGGCGATGAAGTATTTCGTCCTCGGTGCCCTGGCCTCCGGCCTGCTCCTGTACGGTATGTCGCTCCTGTATGGCCTGGCCGGATCCCTGGAACTGGGCCGCATCGCCGAGATGGTGCAGAACGGGGCCAAGAGCGAGATGGTCCTGGTGTTCGCCCTGGTGTTCGTGGTCGCCGGCCTCGGCTTCAAGCTGGGCGCGGCGCCGTTCCACATGTGGATACCCGACGTCTACCATGGCGCCCCCACGGCGGTGACCCTGTTCGTCGGTTCGGCGCCCAAACTGGCCGCTTTCGCCTTCACCATGCGCCTCCTGGTCGACGGCCTGCAACCGGCCAACGGCGACTGGCAGCAGATGCTGGCGGTGATGGCGGTGGCCTCGCTGGCGATCGGCAACCTGGCCGCCATCATGCAGACCAACATCAAGCGCATGCTGGCCTATTCGACCATCTCGCACATGGGCTTCCTGCTCCTCGGCGTGATGAGCGGCAGCGTGGCCGGCTACTCGGCCGCCATGTTCTATGCCGCCACCTACGTGCTCATGAGCCTGGGCGGTTTCGGCATGGTCACCTACCTGTCGCGCAACGAGTTCGAGGCCGAGAACCTGGACGACTACAAGGGCCTCAATGCCCGTCATCCCTGGCTGGCCGCCGTCATGGCCATGTTCATGCTGTCGATGGCCGGCCTGCCGCCCTTCGTCGGCTTCTTCGCCAAGCTGACCATCCTGCAGGCCCTGGTCGATGCCGGATGGATCTGGCTGGCCGTGGTCGCGGTGATGTTCTCCCTGATCGGTGCCTACTACTATCTGCGGGTAGTCAAGATCATGTACTTCGATGCCCCGACCGTCACCGAGACCATCCCCGCCAGCCATGCCGGCGACGCCCGCATGCTCCTGGGCGCCAATGGCCTGGCTGTCCTCCTGCTCGGCATCCTGCCGCAGCCGCTGATGACCCTGTGCGCCTATTCGGTACAGATGTCGCTGAGATGATCCCACGTTTTGCGTCCCTCGCCACGGCCGGACGCCCGTGTCGGGGCGCTTGCCGCTAGCACGGCGTGGAGACTAGGGTGCCGACCGGAACGATGGCTCGGCAAGCCGATGGCCTTGTCGCAGAACAATACCGGTAAATCCCCTCTGCCAGCCCTGGCCCTGGGGGCCATGGGCGTGGTGTTCGGCGATATAGGGACCAGTCCGCTGTATACCTTGAAGGAGGTCTTTGGCGGTCACCACTTGGCCCTGACCGAGACCAACATCCTGGGCATACTCTCCCTTGTGTTCTGGTCGCTGATACTGGTCGTCTCCCTGAAGTACGTCGGGATCATGATGCGTGCCGACAACAAGGGGGAGGGAGGCATACTGGCCCTGCTCACCCTGGCGCAAAAACAGGCGCCGCTCTATTCCACGGCACGTCGGGTGCTCATGGTGCTGGGCTTCACCGGCGCATCGCTGTTCTTCGGTGACAGCCTGATCACCCCGGCCATCTCCGTGCTTTCCGCGGTCGAGGGCCTAGAGGTGGGCGCGCCGGTGCTGCACCCGTTCATCCTGCCTCTCGCCCTCGGCGTCCTGCTTGGGCTGTTCTTCATCCAGCGTCGGGGCACGGCCAGCATAGGGCGGCTGTTCGGGCCGGTCATGCTGGCCTGGTTCGGTGTCCTGGGCGCACTGGGGATGCTCGGCATCCTGCGCAATCCCCAGGTCCTGCTGGCGGTGAACCCGCTCCATGCCCTGGATTTCTTTCTGGCCAACGGCACCGCCAGCTTCCTGATCCTGGGCGCGGTGGTCCTGGCAATCACCGGTGCCGAGGCGCTCTATGCCGACATGGGGCATTTCGGTCGCCGACCGATCCAGATGGTATGGTTTGCCTACGTCCTGCCCGCCCTGGTGCTGAACTATTTCGGCCAAGGTGCCCTGTTGCTCGCCGAACCGGCCGCCGTGCGCAACCCGTTCTATCTGCTGGCGCCACCCTGGTTGCTCTACCCCATGATCGGCCTGGCCACGGCCGCCACCGTCATTGCCTCGCAGGCCGTCATCTCGGGCGCCTTCTCGGTGACCAAGCAGGTGATCCAGATGGGCTATGCGCCGCGCCTGGACATCCGCCACACCTCGGCCAGGGAGTCTGGCCAGATCTACATACCGTTCGTGAACTGGATACTGATGGTGGGGGTCATCCTGCTGGTCCTGGGCTTCCAGAATTCCAGCAACCTGGCGGCGGCCTACGGCATCGCCGTGACCGGTACCTTCGCCATCGACACGGTGCTGGTGTTCATCGTCCTGCGCATGCGCTGGGATCTCTTCCTGAGCGCCACCCTGCTCGGTATGGCGGCCTTCCTGTGCATCGATCTGGCCTTCTTCGCCGCCAATGCGGTGAAGATACCGGACGGCGGCTGGTTCCCCCTTGCCGTCGCCTCTGTCGTGTTCCTCCTCCTGGTCACCTGGAAGCGGGGCCGTGAGATCGTCCTGGTGCGGCTGCGCGCGGACGGCATCCCACTGGAACCGTTCATGAGCAGTCTGCTCACCAGTCCGCCCACCCGCGTGGCCGGCACCGCGGTATTCATGACGGCCGACCTGGTCAACACGCCGGCCGCGCTCCTGCATAACCTCAAGCACAACAAGGTGCTGCACGAGCGGGTGGTGATCCTTAACGTGCAATATGCCGACGTTCCCTATGTTCCGGCGGCCGACCGCATGGATGTCAGGGAACTGGGGCCGTCGTGCTACCGGGTGGCCGTCCGCTACGGCTTCATGGACGACATCGATGTACCCAGGGCCCTGGCCGAGTGTCCCTGCGGCCTCGGTTTCGACATGATGGAAACGACTTTCTTCTACAGCCGGGAGAACCTGATCCCCACGCGCGGCGAGGGCATGGCGATCTGGCGCGAACATGTGTTTGCCGCCTTGGCGCGCAGTGCCGCCAGCCCCATGACGTATTTCCGGATACCGGCCAACCGGGTGATCGAACTGGGAACCCAGATCGAGATCTGACCGGCGCGAGCCGGCCGGGCGTTACTTCGCGGTCTTCTTGCGCCGTTCCCGTTTTATGGGGGCTTCGTTGAGGCCACTCTCCAGGCTGGGCCGGACGTGGGCCTGGGTGATCCCCGAGGCGCCGCTGGCGTAGACCTCTTCCATGATCTCGATGAACCGGCGTGCCTGGGGCGACAGGAATCGGCCCTTGCGCAGCACCAGGCCGTAGCCGCGTTGCGGGAAATAGCGGGTGAGCGGAATGCGCATCAGCTTCTCGTCGCCGGTCAGGCAGATGTCGGTGACGATGGAGACCCCCATGCCCAGCTCGACGTATTTCTTGATCACTTCCCAGCCGCCCGCCTCCAGGGTCACCGTGAAGGTCAGGTTGTGCTGCTGGAACACGTACTTGACGATGCGCCAGGTCGACAGGTGCGAGGGGGGCAGGATCAGGCCGTAGTGGCTGACGTCCTCCAGGGTGACTTCCTGGCCCGAGCGTGCCTTGTCGGCGAGGGGGTGGTCGACGGGGGTGATCAACATGGGGTCGAAGGTGACCACCGGCCGGTATTCGATGTCCTCGGGCACGTCGAGCATGGAGCCGACCGCGAAGTCGATCTCGTCCGCCTTGAGCATCTTGAGGCCGTCTCGTCCGGTGACGTTGTGCATCTTCAACTGCACCTTGGGGTAGGCACCGACGAAGCGGCGCACCGGCTCGGGCATGATGTACAGGATGGTCGACTCGCCGGCGCCGATGTTCAACTCGCCCGACTCCAGCTTGCCGAAATGAGCCGTGAAGTTCTCCTGCAACTTGTCTATACCATCAACGAGTGGTTCGGCAAGGTGATAGAGAACGTCGCCTTCCGGCGTCAGCTTGAGATGCGGACCGCGCCGCTCGAACAGGACCACGGCCAGTTCGCGTTCAAGGGCCTGGATCTGCAACGACACCGATGGCTGGGACAGGAACAGCTTCTCGGCCGCCTTGGAGATGCTGCCGCAGCGCACCACCTGGTGGAAGGCGCGCAATTGCTTGAGGCGGTTGTTCTTGTAGTAGAGCGGAGACTCGTCGTTAGCCATGGTTGCTCGTCTGTTCATTGAAGGCACCAATATTGGAAATTGAAATAATTGCCGTGTCAAATAATTAAAATATTTATAGACTGCGCCCATCGATAATTAAGACAGAAATGTCTTTATTACCTGAGTGTGGTGGTCGGGATTAGGAGCGAGAGATGGATGCGGTTCTCGGTGTGGCATTGGCTGGTGCGTTCATGGCGGCCCTGGGGGGTCTCCTGGCCGCCCTGTTGGCGTTCGCCAGCAAGCGTCTCTACGTCTACGAGGATCCGCGCATCGACCAGGTCGCCGGGCTGCTGCCGCAATCCAACTGCGGCGCCTGTGGCACCGCCGGTTGCCGTAACTTCGCCGAGGAGTTGGTCGCGGGCAAGATCGAGCCGGCCAAGTGCACCGTCAACGCACCGGACATGACCACCTACATCGCGTCCTTCCTGGGCGTGTCGGCCGGCGAGGCCGACAAGCGGGTGGCCCGGCTGGCCTGTGCCGGCGGCAAGCACGTCGCCCGCATGCGCGCCCACTACGACGGCCTCGGCACCTGCCGCGCCGCGGCCACCGTGGGCGGCGGCGGCAAGGCCTGCGACTGGGGTTGCCTGGGCTTGGGCGACTGCGATTCGGTGTGCGACTTCGATGCCATCACCATGAACCAGTTCGGCCTGCCGGTGGTGGATGTCGACAAGTGCACCGCCTGCGGCGACTGCGTCGATGTCTGTCCGAAGGCCCTGTTCTCGCTGCAATCGGTCGCCAACAAGCTGTGGGTGGCCTGCAAGAACCGCGCCGATGGCGATACCGCCGAGATGCAGTGCGAAGTGGCCTGCACCGCCTGTGGTCGCTGCGTCCAGGATGCCGCGCCCGGCCTGATGCGGCTGGACGGCGAGTTGGCGGTGGTCGACTACGCCATGAACGGCCTGGCCAAGCCGGCCGTGATCGAGCGTTGCCCGACCGGGGCCATCGTCTGGCTGGAAGGCGGCAAGGCCATCAAGGGCAAGGCCGCCAAGAAAATTGTCCGCACCGCGCCGCTGCCGGCGCTGAGCGAAGTCTGAAATGGTGAGAGGCGCGACACGGATGCGTGACGCAACGGCACATCTTGGTCACGCCTTTATGTCACGCATCTGTGTCACGCCTCAGCGTCACGAATTTTGAGAGGAACGAGCATGTTCAACAAGCTATTCGACAAGAAGAATGACCTGCGTGACGCCGGATCCGGCGCCAAGCTGGGTCAGCCGGTCAAGTACCCGGGCGTCCGCGACGCCATCGACGGCAACACTGCCGTTATCCTGGTCGAGCGCGAGGCCTCCGATGCCGCCGGCGCCTATCCGATCACCCCCTCGACCCAAATGGGCGAGTACTGGGCCGAGGCGGTCGCCGCCGGTCATGTCAACACCGCCGGCCGCCCGTTGATCTTCGTCGAGCCGGAGTCCGAGCATGCCGCTGCGGGCGTCACCGCCGGCATGGCCATGACCGGCATGCGCGCGGTCAACTTCAGCTCGGCTCAAGGTGTGGCCTTCATGCACGAGTCGCTTTACGGCGCCGTCGGCAAGCGCCTGCCCTACGTCCTGAACATGGGCTGCCGGGCCATCACCAAGTCCACCCTGAACGTCCATTGCGGCCACGACGACTACCATTGCGTCGACGATACCGGCTTCATCCAGGTCTTCGCCAAGGATGCCCAGGCCGCCGCCGACCTCAACATGATCGCCCGCAAGACCGCCGAGCTCTCCCTGACCCCGGCCATCGTCGGCATGGACGGTTTCCTGACCACCCACCTGATCGAGCCCGTGCTGGTACCCGAGAAGGACTTCGTGGCCGAGTACCTGGGCAAATCCGACGACATCATCGACACCCCGACCCCGGCCCAGCGCCTGATCTACGGCCCGACCCGCCGCCGCGTGCCGGCGATCTGGGACGTCGATTCCCCGATGACCTCCGGCGCCGTCGCCAACCAGGACGCCTACATGCAGTCCGTGGCCGCGCAGCGTCCCTACTTCTTCCAGCACATCCCCGAGATCGCCGACGCCTGCATGGCCGAGTTCGCCGAACTCTCCGGTCGCCGCTACAGCCGGATCGATACCTACCGCTGCGAGGATGCCGACTACATCATCCTGGGCCAGGGCAGCATGATCGTCCAGGCCGAGGCCGTCGCGGACTGGCTGCGCGAGAACCGCAAGATCAAGGTCGGCGTGGTCCATGCCACCATGTTCCGGCCCTTCCCGGGCGACATGCTGGGCCACATCCTCAAGGGCAAGAAGGGCGTCGCCGTGCTCGAGCGCACCGACCAGCCGCTGTCCGAGGATCTGCCCCTGATGCGCGAGGTGCGCGCCACGGTGACCAAGTGCCTGGAAAACGGAGCCGCAGGCGGAGTTTCGGCGCAGGCTAACGTGAGCGAAGCGAACGTTAAGTCGCGCAGCGACGGCCGGAGCCAAAACGGTGCCGACCTACCTTACCCCGGTTATGCCGCCTACGCCTCCGCCAAGGAAATGCCGCACCTGTACTCCGGCTGCTACGGCCTCGGCTCCCGCGACCTCCAGCCCGAGGGCCTGCTGGCCGCGGTCGAGAACATGCTGCCGGGCGCCAGCCAGCGCAAGTTCTACTACCTGTCGGTCGATTTCGTGCGCGACCAGGCGGCCAATCCCAAGCAGGAAATCCAGATGCAGGAACTGCGCGAGGGTTATCCGCGCATCCAGGAAATGGCCATCCGCGGGTCCGAGAACCCCAATCTGATGCCCAAGAACAGCATCTCCGTGCGCATGCACTCGGTCGGTGGCTGGGGCGCCGTGACCACTGGCAAGAACCTGGCCATGACCCTGTTCGAGCTGCTCGGCTGGGACATCAAGGCCAATCCGAAGTACGGCTCCGAGAAGAAGGGCCAGCCGACCACCTACTACCTGTCGGCCGCCCCGGAACCGATCCGGGTCAACTGCGAATACGCCCACGTCGACGTGGTCCTGTCGCCCGACCCGCAGGTCTTCCTGCACACCAACGCCGTGTCCGGCCTGTCCAAGGGTGGCGTGTTCATCATCCAGAGCAACTCGGCCAGCGCCGAGTCGGTCTGGGCCGGCTTCCCCATGCATGTCCAGAAGACCATCGTCGACCAGGGCATCAAGGTCTATTACCTGGACGCCTTCCAGATCGCCCGCGACGAGGCCTCCAACCCCGACCTGCAGCTGCGCATGCAGGGCAACGTGTTCCAGGGCGCCTTCTTCCACGCCTCCGACGTCATGGCCAAGGCCGGCTTTACCGAGGAAACCCTGTTCAAGGCCATCGAGGCCCAGCTCAACGACAAGTTCGGCAAGAAGGGCAAGCGCGTGGTCGACGACAACCTGCGCGTGGTCCGGCGCGGCTATGAAGAGCTGAAGGAGATCCCGGCCGAGGTCATGAAGGTCGGCGCCCGCGAGGCCGTCCTGAAGAGCGAGGTCAGCCTGCCGGTGATGCTCAAGGAGCAGCCGGAAGGCAGCGGCGGCGCCGCCGACATCCACCGCTTCTGGGAACAGACCGGCAGCTTCTACGCCACCGGCAAGGGTTCCGACAACCTGGTCGACCCGTTCATGGGCATGGCCATGATCCCGGCCGTCACCGGCGTGTTCCGCGACATGACCCAGATCCGCTTCGAGCACCCGGAGTGGATCGCCGAGAACTGCACCGCCTGCGGCAACTGCTACACCCAGTGCCCGGACTCCGCCATCCCCGGCCTGGTCTCCGACGTCGCCGACGTGCTCAACACCGCGGTCACCAACATCGAGATGGGCGGCCGGCCGACCCGCTTCCTGCGCAAGGCCGCGCGCACCATCGAGAAGAAGCTCAAGGGCGTGCTGGACAAGGACGGCCTCGACGTGCGCGGCCTGTTCGACGCGGCCATCGCCGAGACCTTCGCCGAAGACCCGGCCCAGGGCGAGGAACGCGAGAAGCTGGCGGCCGAGATCGAGCTGCTCAAGGGCGCCGTCGGCGGCTTCAAGTTCGCCACCACCAAGCCGTACTGGACCAACCGCGAGAAGAAGGCCAAGGGCAGCGGCGGCCTGTTCTCCATCACCATCAACCCGTACACCTGCAAGGGCTGCGCCGAATGCGTCTCGGTCTGCGAGGACGATGCCCTGAAGATGGTCACCCAGACTCCGGAATCCGTCGAGACCCTGCGCAAGGACTGGAAGTTCTGGCTCGACCTGCCCACCACGCCGCAGAAGTACAGCCGCATCGACAGCCTGGACGAGAAGATCGGCGCCCTGGAGACCCTGCTGCTCGACAAGCACAACTACAACTCCCTGGCCTGCGGCGACGGCGCCTGCCTGGGCTGCGGCGAGAAGACCGCCATCCACCTGTTCACCGGCACCGTGACCGCCCTGATGCAGCCGCGCGTCAAGGCCTTCGTCGAGAAGATCGACGGCCTGGTCATGGGCCTGGAGAAGCACATCCGCATGAAGCTGACCGAGTCGGTCGACTTCACCGATACCCAGGCGGTCATGGCGGCGGTCGAGTCGCACAAGGGCCAGGACCTGACCCTGGCCAACCTGTCCGAGACCCTGATGGAGCAGAAGGTCGCCCAGCCGATCGACCCGCAATGGCTGAAGTGGGCCACCCAGCTCCTGGAAAAGCTCAAGGACCTGCGCTGGCGCTATGTCGAGGGCCCGACCAAGCGCGGCCGCGCCGAGATGGGCGTCGCCAACTCCACCGGTTGCACCTCGGTGTGGGCGTCGACCTATCCGTTCAACCCGTACCCGTTCCCCTGGACTTCGCACCTGTTCCAGGACTCCCCGTCGGTCGCCCTGGGCCTGTTCGAGGGCCACATGGCCAAGATGGCGGAAGGCTTCAAGGCCGTGCGCATGGCCGAGCTGGAGCTGAACGGCGGCTACGACGCCATCGAGCAAGGCAGCTTCTTCACCTACTTCAACTGGGAACGCTTCAGCGATGAAGAGTGGCACCTGTGCCCGCCCGTGGTCGCCATCGGCGGCGACGGCGCCATGTACGACATCGGCTTCCAGAACCTGTCGCGCGCCCTGATGACCGGCAAGCCGGTGAAGATCCTGGTGGTCGACACCCAGGTCTACTCCAACACCGGCGGCCAGGCCTGCACCTCGACCTTCGTCGGCCAGGTCGCCGACATGGCCGCCTACGGCAAGGCCAGCAAGGGCAAGCAGGAGATCCGCAAGGAGATGTCCCTGATCGCCATGGCGCACCGCACCAGCTACGTCCTGCAGAGCGCCATCTCCAGCCCGACCCACTTGATCGAGGGCTACATCGAGGGCCTCAACAGCCGTCGCCCGGCCCTGTTCAACATCTACGCCGTCTGCCCGGTCGAGCATGGCGTCGGCGACGACCGCGCGCCCGAGCAGTCCCGCCTGGCCGTGGAATCGCGCGCCTACCCGCTGTTCAAGTACGACCCCAGCCTGGGCGTCACCTTCAGCGAGTGCGTCTCCCTGGAAGGCAACCCGGCCATGGAGAGCGACTGGCCCGAGTACGAGCTGGCCTATGTCGACGAAGAGGGCAACCAGCAGAAGATGACCCTGCCGATGACCTTCGCCGACTTCGCCCTCACCGAAGGCCGCTTCGCCAAGCAGTTCAAGAAGGCCCCGCCGGAGACCTGGAACGACGACATGGTCCCCCTGGTCGAGTTCATCGACCTGGCCCCCGAGGATCAGGTCGGCAAGTTCCCGTACATCTGGGCGGTGGACAAGAAGAACCGCCTGATGCGCGTGATGGTCGCCGAGGAACTGGCCAAGTCCTGCATCGAGCGGCGCAACTTCTGGCGCCAGCTCAAGAACGTCGCCGGTCTCGACCGCCCGGCCGTGGACGAGGAAGCGATCGCCAGCCGCGCCCGCGCCGAGATGGTGCAGAAGCTCACCGCCAGCCTGGCCAGTTTCGGTGGCGGCGTCGCGGTGGACGCCCCGGCGGCGGCTGGCGCGGCGGCTCCCGCTCGTCCGGCGGCCTCGGCCGACGGCTACGAGGCAGTCTGGATCGAGTCGCCCGAATGCACCGCCTGCGACGAATGCACCAAGCTGGCGCCCAAGGCTTTCAAGTACAACGACCAGAAGCAGGCCGTGGTGATCGACCCCCAGGGCACCACCTACGCCAACCTGGTCAAGGCGGCGGAGAAGTGCACGGCGAGCTGCATCCACCCGGGCACGCCCTGGAACATGAACGAACCGGGCGTGGACAAGCTGGTCGCCCGGGCGGCGAAGTACAACTGATAAAGGCGGTGACAAAGTGACCAGTGACAAAGTGACAACAAGCCAAGGCGCGCGCGCAGCGCGCTCGGCGCAACCCGTCACTCGTCACTCTGTCACTCGTCACTAAGAAAAAAGATGAATCTTTTTTCCCTATTCGCGCGCAAAAGTTTCGCCCGCGGGGTTCACCCCGCGGACAACAAGAGCACTGCTGGCACGCCGCTCCGTCGGTTGCCGTTTGCGCCGCGCATGATCCTCCCCCTCGCGCAGCACATCGGCAAGCCGGCGGTGCCCATCGTTTCGGTGGGCCAGGAGGTAGTACGTGGACAGCTCATCGCCAAGGCCGACGGCTTCATGTCGGTCCCCCTCCATGCCCCGGTCGACGGGGTGGTGGAGGCCATCGAACTGAGGCCCTCGGCACGCGGACCGTGGACCCAGAGCATCGTCATCCGCACCTACGAGGCCTCGACCCAGGAAGTGCGCTGGCGCGAGCCGCGCGACATGGACAGCCTGGCGCCGGAACAGATCATCCAGGCCATCCAGGACACCGGCATGGTGGGCATGGGCGGCGCCGCCTTCCCCAGCCACGTCAAGCTGTCGGTGCCCAAGGACCGCAAGATCCACACCCTGGTGGTGAACGGCTGCGAGTGTGAGCCCTTCCTTACCTGCGACCACCGCATGATGCTGGACCTGACCGAGGACATGTTCCAGGGCATCCGCTACGCCATGCGCGCGATCGGGGCCGAGCGGGCCATCATCGGGGTCGAGGACAACAAGCTGGACGCGGTCGAGCACATCCGCGCCCGCCTGCCGGCCGACGGCCTGATCACCGTCGAGGCCGTGGAGACCAAGTACCCCCAGGGCGCCGAGAAGATGCTGGTGAAGTCGCTCCTGGACGTCGACGTGCCGGCCGGCGGCCTGCCCTCGGCGGTCGGCGTGGTGGTCAACAACGTCGGCACCCTGGCCATGCTGGGCAGCCTGCTGCCCAACGGCGAAGGCTTTACCGAACGGGTGGTCACCGTCACCGGTCCCGGCATCGCCCGTCCGGGCGACTACTGGGTGCCGCTCGGCACACCCATGCGCCACGTCCTCGAATGGGCCGGCGCCAAGGACGTGAGCGAGCGCGAGATCATCCTCGGCGGCCCCATGATGGGCCAGGCCGTGGCCTCGCTCGACGTGCCGGTGACCAAGGGCGTGTCCGGCATCCTGGTGTTCGATCGCCGCGACATCGAGGCCGACGGCCAGCGCAAGACCTATCCCTGCATCAAGTGCGGCGAGTGCGTCAACGCCTGCCCGATGGGGCTGAACCCGTCCATGCTCGGCATGCTGGCCGACGGCCGCGAGTACGAGCAAATGGGCAGCCACTACCACCTCGGCGACTGCTTCGAGTGCGGTTGCTGCACCTATGTCTGCCCGTCCAACATCCCCCTGGTGCAGCAGTTCCGCGTCGCCAAGGGCATATTGAGAGAAAAGGCAGCCTGATGTTTAAACCCCTCACCCGGCCCTTCGGGCCACCCTCTCCCACAGGGGGCGAGGGTTTCAAGCCCCTCTCCCTCGATGGGGGAGGGGTGGGGGTGAGGGTGGACCCGATCCACAAACAAAGAACCTCAATCATGAACGCCCTGCTGACCCGCGAATTCATCGCCGACACCCTGGCCCAGTCCATCCTGGATCCACGCACCCGCGCCCTGTACGAGCTGTGCTTCATGCATCGCCACCACTTCCAGGACGAGATCGTCGCCGACAAGCTGCGTATGATCGTGCGCATCTGCGCCGAGCACGGCTTCCACGTCAGCGGCTTCTCGCCCGAGTTCGCCGCCCACCGCCTGGGCCGCTCCGGTGTCGACCGCTGGTTTGCCGGCATCGCCACCGCCGAGCAGCTCGACCCGGCCCTGGTGTTCGAGATGCACAAGCGGGTCATGGACGTGTTCGCCGACCTGCCGGCCGACCAGGCCCGCTCCCTGGCCTCCAAGTACCTGCACTTCCATTTTCCGGAACTCTTCTTCATCTACGACAGCCGCGTCGCGGCGGCGGCGATCAATCTCGGCGAGGGCGAGTGCGGCTACCTGGCGCGCGGCGAGCACGACGCCGACTATGGCCGCTTCTTCTCCTGCTGTCGTAAACTGACCGAGCGACTCGTCGGCCTGGCCGGCCGCAGGCTCAATCCGCGCGAGCTGGATCGGGTGCTGCGGGCCTGGGCCGATCACCACGAGGTGGCCGAGCTGGCGGCGTCGCCCCGTGCCCTCCCGACCGTAGCCCACGCCTGAGCCCACAGATGACCGGCAAGCCACCCCGTATCGAGCTGCGCACCTCGCCCCACGTCAAGCGCGGCGTCACCGTCGAGAAGATCATGCTGCACGTGGTGCTGGCGCTCCTGCCCATCGCCGCCTTCTCGGTGTTCCAGTACGGCCTCTCGGCCCTGGCCATGATCGTCACCACCACAGCCACCTGCCTGTTCACCGAGCGTTTCTTCAGCCGCCTGGCCGGGCAGGGCAACACCCTGGCGGACTGGTCGGCCACCATCACCGGCCTGCTCCTGGCCCTGACCCTGCCGCCCTCGTTCCCGCTCTGGATGGCCGCCGTCGCCGGCTTCGTCGCCATCGCCCTGGGCAAGGCCCTGTTCGGCGGCATCGGCCACAACGTGTTCAACCCGGCCCTGGTCGGCCGCGCCTTCGTCCAGGCCGCTTTCCCGGTCTCCATCTCGACCTGGGCGCCGGCCTTCGCGCCCGGCCGGTTCGGCGAGTTCATCCCGTCGACCCTGACCGCGCCCCTGATGACCCCGCCGGATATCGCCGACTGGGCCAAGCACGCCTTGGACGGCTTCACCGGCGCCACGCCCATGGCCCGGTGGAAGTTCGAAAACGTCCTGGCCACGCCGCATGATTTTCTGACCGGTGCGGTGACCGCCTCGGCCGGCGAAACCTCGGCCATCCTGATCCTGGTCTGCGGTCTCTACCTGGCCGCGCGCAAGTTCCTCGACTGGCGCATCCCGGTCGCCGTGCTCGGTGCCGCCGCGCTCACCGCCCTGGCCTTCCATCTCTACAACCCTGGCCGCTACCCCGACCCGCTGTTCGTGGTCCTGTCCGGCGGCATCATGCTGGGCGCCGTGTTCATGGCCACCGACATGGCGACCTCGCCGGTGACGCCGAAAGGGGTGTGGATCTACGGCGGCCTGATCGGCGTGGTCACGGTGATGATCCGCTACTTCGGTGGCCTCACCGAGGGGGTGATGTACGCCATCCTGATCGGCAACGCCCTGGCCCCGCTGATCGACCAGTACACCCAGCCCAAGGTGTTCGGCGCGGTGCGCGCCAAGAAGTCCGGAGCCAAGCCGTCATGAACGAACAGGTCCATGCCATTCCCAGCACCCCCAGCGTGGCCATGATCCGCACCCTGGGCCTCATCGCGGCGATCTGCGGCGTGCTCATCGTGTCGGCCTACGAGGGCACCCTCGACGCCGTCAACGCCAACAAGAAGATCGCCCTGGAGCGCGCGGTGTTCCAGGTCGTCCCCGGCGCCGCCAAGGTCGACGAGCTGTACGCCACGGCCGCCGGCGTGGTGCCGGCCTCCGACGCCGCCCCCGAGGGCGCGGCCAAGTTCTACGCCGCCTACGACCAGGCCGGCCAGCTCAAGGGCATCGCCGCCGAGGGTGCCTCCAAGGGCTACGCCGACGTGGTGCGCGTGCTCTATGCCTACGATGCGGACAAGCAGGCCATCACCGGCCTGGGCGTCATCTCCATGCGCGAGACCCCGGGCATCGGCGACAAGATCTATACCGACCAGGGCTTTATCGCCAACTTCAAGGCCCTCGACGTGAAGCTGTCCGCCGACGGCAAGCAACTGGCCAACGCGGTCAAGGTGGTCAAGCACGGTACCAAGCAGAATCCCTGGGAGATCGACGCCATCTCGGGCGCCACCGTGACCTCCAAGGCGGTCGGTCGGGGCATCAACGAAAGCGCCCAGAAGCTGCTGCCGCTGCTGGCTCCGCATCTCGATAAACTGAAGCAGGGGAAATGACCATGGCGATTCCCGGTCAAGTTCAAGCCAGCACCATGGACGAGTTCCTGGAAGGGATCTGGAAACAGAACCCGGTCTTCGTCATGGTCCTGGGCATGTGTCCGACCCTGGCGGTCACCGTCTCGGCCATGAACGCCGTCTCCATGGGCCTGGCCACCACCTTCGTGCTGGTGTTCTCCTGCCTCCTGGTGTCCATGGTGCGCAACATCGTGCCCTCGCAGGTGCGCATCGCCGCCTACATCCTGATCATCGCCACCTTCGTGACCGTGGTCGACTACGCCATCCAGGCCATCAGCCTGGCGGTCTACGACGCCCTGGGCGCCTTCATCCAGCTCATCGTGGTGAACTGCATCATCCTGGGCCGGGCCGAGGCCCACGCGGCCAAGAACCCGCCCATGAAGGCGGCGATCAATGCCGTCGGCATGGGCCTGGGCTTCACCATCGGCCTGCTCGCCCTCGGCTCGGTGCGCGAAATCTTCGGCGCCGGCAAGCTGTTCGGCGTCGCCCTGTTCGGCCCCGACTTCCAGCCCTGGGTGGTGATGGTGCTGCCGCCCGGCGGCTTCTTCGTCCTGGCCGCCTGGCTGCTCCTGTTCAACTGGCTGAAGACCCGCAAGCCCGCCGCCGTTCAACCCGTGGAGGGCCATGTCCATGGCGCCTGAGTCCCTATCCCAGATCTTCATCGGCACCCTGCTGTCGAACAACTTCGTCCTGGCCATGTTCCTCGGCCTGTGCCCCTTCCTCGGGGTGTCGGGCAAGATCAACACCGCCGCGCCCATGGGCATCGCCACCACCTTCGTGATGCTGGTGGCCAGCCTGTGCGCCTTCGGCCTGAACTGGCTGGTGACCACCTTCCACATGGAGTTCCTGCGCCTGATCTCCTACATCGTCATCATCGCCTCGGCGGTGCAACTGGTGGAGATGTTCCTGAAGAAGACCAGCCCGGTCCTGTTCCGCGCCCTGGGCATCTACCTGCCCCTGATCACCACCAACTGCGCGGTGCTCGGCGTCGCCCTGTTCCAGACCGCGCGCGAGTACAGCTTCCTGCAGGCCCTGACCTTCTCGCTCGGCGGCGGCCTCGGCTTCACCCTGGCCCTGATCCTCATGGCCGGCCTGCGCGAGCGCCTGAACCTGGCCAAGGTGCCCAACGTGGTCCAGGGCACCGCCCTGACCCTGATGGTGGCCGGCATCATGTCCCTGTCCTTCATGGGCTTCGCCGGCCTGGGGGCGGGCGAGTGACCACCTACCTGCTGACCAACGGCATCCTGTTCCTGCTGGTCATTCTCTACTTGGTGGTGAAGCAGATTTACCG